>NZ_JBHVDM010000017.1:0-102525 GCF_042802775.1 Nocardia sp. NPDC057455
CCCCAAAGGACTCGTCTTCTACTACTTCCCGACCAAGGACTCGATCCTGTCCGCCTTGATGTCCGAACGGGTGCCCACCCAGCCGATCGACGACATCGGCACGGTGGTGGCGCCGGGAGATCCGGCGAAGAGCTTGGTCAACCTCGATGCCGCCCTGAATCTGCGCGACCACCACTCGTCGGTGCTGCGGGTGATCCTCTGGCGGGAAGCAGACACCCATCCCGACGTGCGACGGCAACTGCGCCGCCTGCGCGACCACCTGCTCGAGGTCACCACGAAGGTGCTCCAGGCGAGCGCCCCGGTCCCGGTACGCCCGGGTACTCTGCGCGCGTGCGCGGCGGCCTGGGTCTCGGCGATGTTCGCCATCGCCAGCACCGACCGCCTGCACGCGCTCGACGGCCTGCCACTGCCCACCGCCGACGAAGTGCTGAACGTGGCGCAGGTGGTGGCGGCCGGGATGGCCCAGATGGGGTAGATCCGGAGTTATCCACAGCCGGTGTGTTGTCCACATGCACTGCCGCGGCGGGCACTCCGGGGGCGCCGGACGGTCACGATCGTCGGTATGGAAGCACCGCAACTGATCTCACGCCGGCAAGCCCTGGCATCCGGTCTGTCCGACAAGGCGCTGCACCGGCTGTGCAGAACCGGGCAATGGCAGCGCCTGCGCGCCGGGCACTACCTGAACTCTTCGGGTTCCGGTCTCGGCGCGACCGGCAGGCATCTGCTGCTGACGCTGGCGACCGCGGAGTCCGCGTCCGACGCCGCCATCACGAGCCACTGTTCGGCGGCGGTGCTGCACGGCCTGTCAACCTGGGGCATTCCGCTCGACCGAGTTCATCTGACCAGGAATCGGATCAACGGCGGCCGGCTGAGCAGACGGGTCGTGGTCCATTCGGCACAGGTGGAACCCGATGAAGTCACCCTGGTCGACGACATACGAGTAACCACCCCGGCGCGGACGGTCCTGGATATCGCTCGCTCGCAAGGATTCGAACAGTCGGTCGCTCTAGGGGATTCCGCGCTGCGCCAGGGTCTGACGACCACGACGGAATTGCGCGAACACCTTCGTCGTGCCCGGCACCGGCCCGGTTGCCGCCGAGCCGCCCTCGTCCTCGACTTCTTGGACGGCCGCAGCGAAAATGTCGGCGAATCCCGCAGCCGGATCCTGCTGCGTCAAGCCGGTCTCCCCGCTCCACAAGTGCAGGCCAGGGTCTTCTCCGACGACGAAATCTGCGTCGGCCGCGTCGATTTCCTGTTCCCGGATCTCGGCGTGATCGGCGAGTTCGACGGAAAGATCGATCATCGAGCCGCAGCGCGTGGCCCAGTACCCGCCGCACCCGTGGTCAGAGCGGAGCAGCAGCACGAAGCCCGGCTCCGATCCCTCGGCTGGGTGACCGTCCGCTGGGGGTGGGACGACCTTTCGGCTCCCACCCGCCTGGCCGAACGCTTGCACACCGCCATCCGCACAGCCTCCGGCAACCATCGCTCCGGTTACTGGACCCCCACCCCCGAACCATGAGCTGCCTGCCCACCGGACCGACGACCGAGCACCCTGGAAGTCGTTGCTCGGTCAAAGCCCCGAGCCGCTGCGCGAAGGGGCAGCGGGCCGGCTTCTCGAAGCACGCCGGGGGACGGGATGCCACGGTCTGCGGCGACGAGGTGGCCGACGCGAGCCGGAGCCGGGCCGTAAGGTACCGATCATGGTGCCCACCGAGAGGTCCGAGTTGGTGCGATCGGTCGTCGAGTCCTACCTGCTGGACGGAGTGCGCCGGTACAACCGCACCGAGGTCGCCGAGCAGTCGGGGACGACGACGGCGCTCACCAGGCGACTGTGGATGGCGCTCGGTTTTCCGTCGAGCATCGGCGACGAAGCGGTCGACTACGCCGACGCCGATGTCGCGGCGGTGCGCAACTTCGAGCAACTGAACGTGTTGTCCTCGGCCGACACCCGGCAACAGGCGGCGACCGCGCGCACCCTCGGCCAGGGCATGGCACGCCTGGCGGAATGGCAGGTCGATCTGGTGCTGGCGGAGATACAGGAGCGCATCGCCGGAGCCGAGCCCGATGCCGACCCCGAGCAGACGGTGCGCGCCGCCACCGAGGGCGCCATCGCCACGCTGGAGCAGTTGAACATCTACGCCTGGCGGCGCCATCTCGCCGCGGCGCTGTCGCGCTCGCTCGACCCGGGGACCAGCGCGGGTGAGTCGGTGCGCGAACTGGCCGTCGGTTTCGCGGACATGGTCGGCTACACCAGGCTGACCAGGCACCTGCACCCCGACGAGCTGTCCATGCTGCTGGAGGCGTTCGAATCGACCACCACCGCCGCCATCACCGAGAACGGCGGATGGGTGATCAAGAACGTGGGCGACGAAGTCATGTTCGCCGCGGAAACCGCGACCGAGGCCGCCCGCACGGCCCTGGCCATCCAGGAGTCGACCATGATGGTCGGCGGCACCCCCGACCTGCGGGTCGCTCTCGCCTACGGCCCCGTACTGCAACGTTTCGGTGACCTGTACGGCTCGGTCGTGAACATCGCGTCCCGGCTCACCGGCGTTGCTCGGCCGGGCACCGTCCTGATCGATGACCACGCCGCCGCCGCGCTGGAGGGCGATCCGGCATTCGACATCAAGCACCTGCGCAGCGTCCGGGTGCGCGGCTTCAACCGCCTTCGTCCGCACCTGCTGCGCCACAACGGAAAGAACGGCAGGTAGCCGACACCGCGTGCCACCTGCCCCCGGCGACCCCCCTAGGCTCGTCCGGTGGACAAGGACTGGTCACGGCTACGCGCCCGTTGCCTCGTGGAGGAGGACGCGGCGATTCTGGCCCTGCACAAACCTGCCGGCATCTCCGTCACCGGCGAGCGGCACGACACCGACCTCGTCGAAATGGCCGCCGCCGCGGGGGAAACGCTGTATCCGGTGCACCGGATCGACAAGGTGACCTCCGGCCTGATCTTGCTCGCGAAGGAACTGCGCGCGCACGGCGAGCTGACCAGGCAGTTCAACAAGCAGACCGCCGACAAGGCGTACCTGGCCGTCGTCGCCGCCACCGGCGTGCCCGATACCGGCGTGATCGATCTACCGCTCAGCGTGGGGCGCAAGAACCGGGTGCGGATCGCGGCGCCGCGCGAGAGCATCCGCCACGAAGCGGGCCGCTGGTTCGTCGACGACGCCGACCTGCTGCCCGCCAAGAACTACCCCTCGCTCACCCGGTTCGCGACGGTGCTGCGCGGCCCGGCGCACACCGTTCTCGCGCTGCGCCCGCTCACCGGCCGTCGCCACCAGATCCGCGTCCACCTGGCCTGGACCGGACACCCCATCGTCGGCGACCCGTTGTTCGACCGCTCCAGTGCCCATGCACGGACCTACCTGCACTCCTGGCAGCTGGGCCTCACCGCCTCGTGGCGCACCCCGCCGGAGCTGACGTTGTCCGCCGAACCGGACCCCGATTTCTGGCAGCCGCTGGACGAAGTCGCCGGCCCGTCCGCCCTCGAACGCGCTGCCCACTTGCTGCGGACCCTCGGCTAGCGGCGCCTTCCCTGCGGCGTCGGCCGTCCTCGCCGCACTGGGCGTCGACCATGGCGACGGGCCGAATCGCGTCCGCCGCGCCCGTTCCGGGCCGACCGGCATCCGTCCAGCAAGGTCCCGGTTGCCGACGGACGGAGTCGCGGCCACCCCGCACCGCACGGCTGCCGCCCGTGTGCGGGGCGGAACGGTGCGCGAGGCAGCCCGACCGCCTCGTCGACCTCGGCGGAGCGAAAACATCGGCTCCCGGTTCGTCCACAGTCATCCCCAGGCAATCGCCCGAGTGCACACAGCCGGTAGGGAAAGCCGCGCGGAGATGCGCGGCCGCGGGTCAGTTCGGCCAGTTCGGGGAGCGGCCGAGCAGCAGAAGGATCCGGTCCAGGGTCGGCGTTTGTCCCGGGACGGACAGGGCCGGGGCGAAGGCCGCGCCGGGGGCGGTGCGTTCGGGACCGTCGGGGACCGCGAGGGCGATGTTCAGCGCGGCTTCGCCCACGTCCGGATCGAGGGTGATGGTTTCGCCGATCGACCGCGCGACGTCCCAGGCGTGGACGACGCTGTCCACGAGGTGGAAGCCGATCGCCAGTTCGGCCGGGATCCCTCGATCGGGGAGGACTTCCGGCAGCAGCAGTGCGCGCTCGAAGACGTCCTCGGCGGCGAAACCCGCGAGCACGTCGTCCGCCGAGGCGCGATAGTCGGCGACCGGATCGCCGGACGCGCGAACGGCCCAGGCATCGGGATCTCCGCTGCCCCGCGCGGCCGCCGCGAAGCCGTGATTCTGTGCGGTCATGTGTTCCAGCAGGTCACGAAGGCGCCAGCCCGCACAGGGTGTTTCGCATTCCAGTTGATCGGGGCGCACGCGGGCGACGGCGTCCACGCTCGACCGAACCGAACGAGCGTGCTGGTCGCGCAAGACTTCCAAGGTTTTAGTAGGCATAAGCGTATCGTAAGCTTAAGCTTACGATTTGCCAAGCAGTATCGTCGATTCATGCCCACCGCCCGTCCCGATCTGGCCGCGATGATCGCGCCGCTCGTGCGGGCGCTCATCGCGGCGGAGACGCCCATCCTGGAGCGCCACGAGCTGTCGATGTGGGGCTACTCCGTCCTGCTCGGCCTGGACGCGGAGCCGGTCTACACCCAGGCGGCGCTGGCCAAGGCGATCGGCGCGGACAAGACCCGCATCATCGGCGTGCTGGACGAGTTGCAGCGCCGGGGCCTGATCAGGCGCGAACCGGACCCTTCCGACCGCCGGGTCAACCTGGTCTCGCTCACCGACGCGGGCCGCGCCCTCCGCGACCGCGCCCAGAGCGACATCCAAGCCGGCGAGGATCAACTGCTCGAGCAGCTCCCCGCACCGGACCGTCGCACGTTCCTGCGCGCCCTGCGCATCCTCTCCGCCGCGGTGTCCGAACAGCCCGGATCCTGACCACCAGGCTCCGTAGTGTGACTGAAGACACATATTCCAGGGTGACGTTCGCATGGTGGCGAGCGTCATGACGACTCGTAATGCGCAGGTCAACTAGCCTGATGACGTGTGGCGGACGTGACGCGCGCCCACTCTGACGCAATGCAGCGAACCCCTAGCGAAAGCGAATGCCGATGATCCTGGTGGCTCAGGTCAGCGACACCCATTTCGATCTCGGCGCCCGCAACACTCAGCGTGTACAGCGGGTGATGGAGTTTTTCGCCGGGCTGCGCCGCAGGCCCGATGCCATCCTGGTGACCGGCGACATCACCGATTCCGGCAAACCTGAGCAGTACGCAGAGGCCAAGCTCGCGTTCGACACCGAGATCCCGGTGTACGCCCTCCCCGGCAACCATGACGACCGCGCGGGCTTCCGCACCGGCTTGCTCGGCGAGCCCACCTCCGACGCCCCCATCAACCGCACACACCGGATCGGTGATCTCACCGTCGCACTGCTGGATTCGAGCATTCCCGGCGAGCCCGGCGGCCGGCTCGCCGACGAGACCTACCGCTGGCTGGTCGACGTGCTCGACGAGGCGCCCTCCGGCAAGCCGATCCTGCTCGCCCTGCACCACCCGCCAGCGCACCTGTACAGCCCGATCGTCGACGGGATCTCCCTGGCCGATCCGCAGCGACTCGCCGAGCTGGTGGCCGGGGACGACCGGATCGTCGCCGTACTCACCGGGCACGCGCACTCCGCCGCGACGACCACGTTCGGGGGGCGTCCGCTGCTGGTGGGTCCCAGCACCGCGTCGGTGCTCAGCGGCGAGTGGGAACTCGACCTGCCCGACCACGTGATGGACTACGCGCCGGACCCGACGGTCGCGCTGCACGTCATCGGTGCCGATCACCGGATCACCACCCATTTCCGGTCGGTCCCGATGGGCGGCCGGATCGGCGTGCAACCGGCTTGAGCGCGGTTTACCCGGCACCAGCCGGGGCACTCGGGAGGCACGAGACGCCTACCCGGGAGGATGCACCATGGTCGACCTGCCAGCCGCAGTGGTGAAGAGCGCGTTCGCGACCGGAGCGCGGATCCGGCATGCGCGGGTGTTCCACCCGAACGGGTTGCACCTGGCCGGTCGTCTGCACGCCGAACCCGAGTTCGAGCCGCTCTTCGGCAGCGGCGAACGTGCGGTGATCGCGCGGCTGTCCAAGGGCGTCGGACTGCCCAACGGCCTGCCCGACGTGCTCGGCCTGGCGTTCCGGGTACTCGACCGCGACGACGAGCCCTGGGATTTCGCGCTGGCCACCACCGGTCAGGGAGCGCTGGGCCGACTGGTGATCACCCCCGCGCGCGGCTGGGCCAGCGCACGTTACGGCTGCCTGATGCCCTACCGGATCAGCAACTCCGCGCCGACCTGGTTTTTCGCCGAGCCGGACGGCGTGCAGCCCGCCTCGGCGTCGCTCGAGGCGATGCAAGCCCACCTGAACGAGGATCTGGTGAGCTTCACCCTCAGCGCGGGCCGTCTCGGCGGACCCACCTGGCGGGTCGCCGAAATCACGCTTCGTCCCGCCGAATCCGCCGAGCACCGCACGGACTACTTCGATCCGATGCTCAACCACCCGGCCGAGGTGGAGTTGTTCCCCAAAGCCATCGGCAAGCTTCGCGAACTGGCCTACACGGGCAGCCGCAGCGGCCGCGGCGAAGGGGCTTAGCGCCGGAGGACGCGTTCGCGGCGATAGGCGGCCGGGGTGTTACCGGTCCACCGCTTGAAGGCGAAGATGAACGTCGAGGCTTCGGCGTAACCGAGGCGGATCGCCACATCGCTCACCGATAGCGGTGTGGCGCTGAGCATTTCCTCGGCCAAAGCCCGCCGCACTTCGTCCAGCAGCGCGCGATAGCTGGTTCCCGCCGCGTCGAGATGTCGGCGCAGCGTGCGTGTGCTCATGTTGAGATCGTTCGCCACGGCGTCGATGCCGGGTGGCGCGGCGAACCCGTCCGCGCCGCCGCGCGGGACGAGGCGCTCGCGTACCTCGGCCGCGATGCCGGTGCGGGCCCTGCGGCGGTGCACCAACTCCCGGCACTGCGCCAGGCACATCGCCCAGGTGTGCTCGTTGGCCTGCGGCAACGGTTGCTCCAAGAGCATGGGTTCGATGGCGAACAGGTTGCGCGGCATGTCGAACCGCGGGGCCACCAGGGTTACCTCCGCGATCCGCTCGGCGTAGCCCGGTGCGGGAAAACGGAATTCGGCTCTGGTGAGCGGCAGGCGCGTGCCGAGCAGATCGCTCATCACCTGATGCATCGCGGTGACGTCGCGTTCGACGAGGAACTGGCGCACGTCCGTCGGCACCGACTCGTCGTGCACCACCGCGACGAACTCGCTCTCGCCCCACTCCGCCACCGGCAGGCAGAACGTGAAGCTGAGGTCCAGGTAGCGCAGCGCGAAGCTGATCGCCTCCCCCAGCGTCGGGCTGCTGACGCAGGCGAAGCCGAAGATGCCGAAGGTGGTGATGCGGTAGCGGAGGCCGACCTCGACGCCCAGCGCGGGATGGCCTGCGAGTTCGCGGACGAGATTGCGGATGACCGCCAGTTCGGTGTGCGCATCGATCTGCGCGTCCGGATCGCGCAATTGCTGCTCGGTGAGCGCGGTGCCGTGCAGCATGCGCGTCACGGGCACGCCGTGTTCGGCCGCGTAGCCGACCATCAGCGCCACGCTGGCCACACCGCGCGGAAAATTCCAATCGCGGATCTCCGGATCCTGCACCCGCTCCACGCGGACATTATGGCCGAATTTCTCTATGCGACCGCACGGCGGCTCCTACAGTGGAGACAACTACGGTCGAAGTGAGGAGCGTCACATGACAATGCGCGATCAGCCGTCGATCCTCATCATCGGCGCGGGATTCGGCGGCATCGGCATGGCGATCGAATTGCGCCGCAACGGCTTCGACGACATCACCGTGCTGGAGCGCGCCGCCGACCTCGGCGGGGTGTGGCGGGAGAACACCTACCCCGGCGCGGCCTGCGACGTCCCCTCACCGCTGTACTCGTATTCGTTCGAACCCAAGCCGGACTGGCCGCAGCGGTACTCGGGGCGCACCGCCATCCACGCCTACCTGCGCGGCGTCGCCGAGCGGCACGGCGTGCTGTCGGCGATTCGTTTCGGCACCAGCGTCACCGACGCCGAATTCGACGACGCCACCGGCCGGTGGACCGTCCGCACCGCCGACGGGGGCAGCCGCATCGTGGACGTGCTGATCTCGGCGGTGGGCCAACTGTCGCGTCCGTCCCTGCCCGCCATTCCCGGCATCGACACCTTCGCGGGCCCGTCGTTCCATTCGGCCGAGTGGGACCACGACGTTGACCTCCGCGGCAAACGCGTCGCCTGCGTCGGCACCGGCGCGAGCGCTGTCCAGTACATCCCGGAGATTCAGCCGGAGGTGGCCCATCTCACGCTTTTCCAGCGCACACCGGCCTGGGTGATCCCCAAGTTCGACACCGATTACTCGCCGATCCAGCACAATCTGTTCGCGCGGGTGCCCGGCGCGCTGCTGGCCGAACGGTTCGGGTGGTGGTCGATCGCGGAGTTCGTCTCACTCGGGCTGGTCGAGGTCCCCGCCATCGCCCGGTGGGTGGCTCGCATCGCTTCCCGGCACCTGGCCGAGCAGGTCGAGGATCCGCGGCTACGCGCGAAACTCACCCCGGACTATCCGATCGGGTGTAAGCGCGCGTTGTTCTCCAACGACTACTACCCGGCACTGACCCAGCCGAACGTCCGGGTGGAGACCACCGCGATCAGCGAGATCACCCCGCAGGGCGTACGCACCGCCGACGGTGCGACGCATGAGGTGGACGTGATTATCTACGGCACCGGCTTCAAGGGCACGGAGTTCCTCTGGCCGATGGAGTTCTACGGTCGCGGGGGCCGCAGGCTGGCCGACGCCTGGGCCGACGGCGCGCACGCGTACTACGGCATCGCGGTGCCGGACTTCCCGAACCTTTTCCTCGTCTACGGGCCGAACACCAATCTCGGCGTCGGTTCGATCATCTACATGATCGAGTCGCAGACCCGCTACATCCGCCAAGCGGTGCGATGGCTCACCGACCATCCCGGCCACTGCGTCGATGTCCGGGCGGACCTGGAGGAGGACTACAACGTCGCGCTCCAGCAACGCCTGGCCCGCACCCCGTGGAACTTCTGCTCGAGCTGGTACCGCAATTCCGCGGGCCGCATCACCAACAATTGGCCCGGCTCGCAGACCAGCTACCGTCGCCGCACCCGGCGCTTCGATCCCCGGCACTACACCCTCAGCCCGGTCTCGTGACCGATCGCACGGCTGTCGGTCCCGCTCGAATGGGACTCGACCCGGCACCGCGCGCCGGGCTGGCAGACTTGTGCTGTGAATGAACTGCCCCGTCCGGGCGCATCGGAGCAGCGCGGGCCGCTGCGTCCGATCGAGCTGGCCACCGGCGCCGTGCTCGGGGGAGCCACCGTCGGGCTGGTGACCATCGGTTCGGTGATCCCGTTCGCCGGTGCGCTGCAGTTGGTCGCGGCGGTTCCGATCGGGCTGATCGCGCACCGTTTCCGGCCGCGCGCCCTGCTCACCGCGACCATCGCAGCGACGCTGGTCACCTTCGTGGCGGCCGGTATGGCGTCGGCGACGGTGCTGGTCGCCTCGGCCACCATGGGCGGCATCATCGGAACCGTGAAGCGGCGCGGCGGCGGTCTCGTCGCGGTGCTGGGACTCTCGCTGCTCACCGGGCTGGTGTGGGGCGCGCTCGCCGTCGGTTCGCTGCTCGCGTTGTCGAGTGCGCGCGAACTGGTCTTCGACAACATCCGCAACGGCGCGAGCGGCCTGCGGGATCTCGCCGCCCAGGTGGGCGCGGCTCCGCTCGGACGGCTCGTGGCGGACCTGGCCGACGCGGTGCTGCGCTCGTGGTGGGTGTGGCTGGGCGGTGGTGTCGCGCTCGGCATGATGGCCACCGGGGTGTGCTCCTGGTATGTCCTCGGCTCGGTGCTGGACCGGCTCGACTGGCTGCCCGGCCGGGACCGGCTCGACGCGCCGCTCGACGACCGGCCCGTCGCGCCGCTGCCGGTCACGCTCCAGCACGCTGGATTCCGCTACCCCGGCGCGGCTCGCGACGCGCTCGGCGACGTCGACCTGACCGTGCGGGTCGGGGAATTCGTCGCGGTGGTGGGCCACAACGGTTCGGGCAAATCGACGCTGACCCGGTTGCTGGCCGGTCTGCCGCCCACCTCGGGATCGGTGCGGCGGCCCGGCTCGGCCGGACTGGGGCGGCTGGGCGGCACGGCGCTGGTGTTGCAGCGACCGGAGAGCCAGACCCTCGGCGTGCTCGTCGCCGACGACGTGGTGTGGGGACTGTCCGCGCAACTCGCCGCCGAAGTGGACGTCGACGGACTGCTGGGCGAGGTCGGTCTCGCCGGGATGGGCGGCAAGGAGACCGCGACGCTGTCCGGCGGTCAGCAGCAGCGGCTGGCGGTCGCGGCGGCATTGGCCCGGCGTCCCGCACTGCTGATCGCGGACGAGGCGACCTCGATGATCGATCCGGAGGGACGCCGGGAACTGGTGGAACTGCTCGTGGACCTGCCGAAACGGCACCCGATGGCCGTGGTCCTGGTCACCCACCACGAAGCCGATGCCGCGGCCGCGGACCGGGTCGTGCACCTGGCCGGGGGTCGCACGGTCGCGCAGCTGCCCGCGTGGCCCCGTCCGGCGCGCGCCGTGCGCCGCAGGCCGATGGGCGAGCCGGTCCTCGAACTGCGCGATGTCCGGCACACCTACAACCGCGCGACGCCGTGGGAAGCGCCCGCGCTGCACGGGGTCGACCTGTCCGTCCGGCAGGGCGAAGCGCTGCTCGTCGTCGGCGGGAACGGCTCGGGCAAGTCCACGCTGGCCTGGATCATGGCCGGTCTGATCGAACCGAGTTCCGGCCGGTGCGAACTGCGCGGGAAGCCGGTCGGCAAGCAGATCGGCGGGGTCGGGCTGGCGTTCCAGCATTCCCGCTTGCAGTTGCAGAAGCAGACCGTCGGCGCGGAGATCGCGGACTGGGGTGGGCGCGCCACCGGCTCCGGTGCGGTCGGGCGCGCGCTGGACGCCGTCGGGCTGGACCGGTCGCTGGCCGCACGCTCGATCGAGGAGCTCAGCGGTGGCCAGGCCAAACGGGTGGTGCTCGCCGCGATCGTGGCCAGCCACCCCCAAGTGGTCGTGCTCGACGAACCGCTGGCCGGACTCGACCCCGAGGGCCGAGCCGACATCGTGGAATTGCTCGCCCGGCTCCGGGATGCCGGTTTGACGCTGATCGTCATCTCGCACGACGTGGCCGATATGGCGGCGGTGTGTGACCGTACGGTGCACTTGCGGTCGGGTCGCATCCTGAGCCCGGAATCCGCGTGGGCGGCCACGCCGGAGCCGAGCAAGGCGGCCGCGCGAGCCGACTCCGGAGCGCTGCACGCGCCCGGTGAATCGGCTTGGCGGTTCGAGCACGGAGGTCGATGATGAGCACTGTTCTACTGCGTCAAGTGCCGGTCGCCAGTCCGGTGCACCGGCTGTGGGCGGGCACCAAGATCATCGGCGTGTTCTTGATCAGCCTGGTGTTGATGTTCCTGCCGTCCTGGCCGGTGCTCGCTGTGATGACGGCGTTCCTGGTGTTCGTGGGCGTCGTCGCCCGCCTGCCGCTCGGCACGCTGCCGCGTCCGCCCTGGTGGTTCTGGGCGCTGTTCGTCGTCGGCGGGCTGCTCACCGTCCCCGTCGGCAGTACGGCGGTGCTGCGTTACGCGCAGATCGCGACGTTCACTCTGATCCTGGTGACCGCTTCGTTCCTCATCGCGTGGACCACCCCGATGGGCGACGTCGCACCCGCTCTCGCCAAGCTGGGCGCGCCGCTGCGCAGGCTCAGGATGCCGGTGGACGAATGGGCTGTCGTCGTCGCGCTCACCCTCCGCGGCCTGCCGCTGCTCATGGAAGAGATCCGGGTGCTGCGCGCCGCCCGTCGCCTCCGCCCCAAAGACGGCATGCTCGCCCGCGCGGCCGACAACCCGCTCATCGACATCCTCACCGCGGCCATGGCGGTAGCCACCCGCCGCGCCGGTGAACTGGGTGAGGCGATCACCGCACGCGGTGGCACCGGCCAACTCACCGCCCATCCCAACGCTCCCGGCCTGCGCGACGCGCTCGCCCTCGTGCTGGTCTTCGGCGTGTGCCTCGGCTCCATCTTGCTGCACGCACTGCTCTGACACCCGCGAGAGCGTGAGCGGGCACAAGCGGAAGCGGGGCGAGAACCTGGATCGAATCCGAATCGGTCCCTGATGGTGTCCGGGAAAATTTCGGCGTCCGATATTCGCTGATCATTTGCAGATCGACTGGCATCACTTGAGCTACACCCCGGCCGAAGCCCCCCGGAACCAGCGCAGACAGTCTGCGTACCGCGCTGACGCCCGAGCCGGCCGTCAGCGCGGGCCAGGGTGGACCCGAGGCCGATCCGCGCACTACTCGGCCGGCCCGGTCCGGTGGCCAGAATGCGTCCCTCCACCAGCGCACGTCGCGATGCCCAGAAAGATGCTCCTGTGCTGGCACTTACGCCGACCGACACCGCAATGTGAATGCTTCGAATCAGATGCTTCAACTCGAGTGTTTCGTCGAATCGCCTGCGATAGAGCCGAACCTGCGTGATCAATACACTCGAAGCCAGGCTCAATAAATAGCGATTCGCTATTTCCCAGAAGGGGCGGAAAGCCGGAAGATTACCCTCTGAATTCGTGTCCCAAACCCCACCGGCCCCAGTACAGTTATCACTCGGAAGTAACTGTCTTTTGGATCACATCACGGATGTACACGCCGGCGGGGGAAGGAAATTCGGCGTGCGCCGCGTTCTCTATTGCTCGAAGCCTGATGAAGATTGGAAACCGAGAAATGATTCTGCGGAAAGTCACCGCCGCTGTCGTGCCACTGGTCGCCGCGCTCACGGTGGGGTCCGGTGTCACGCACGCTGAACCGACCGCGACAGCGGTTCCGGATATCGGCTACCAAGCCGAGCTGATCGGGAACAAGGTCGTCACGACGCTGACCGCGGGCACGTTCGAGGTGCGCGGCGAGACGGTCGACATCAAGGACGCGGCAGGCGACGTCGCGGTCACGCTCCCGCTCGCCTTCCGGCAGGACGGGCTCGAATACCCCATGTCCCACGTCGTGCGGGACGCGGGCCGGGTGCTGGAGCTGACCGTCGTCAAAGACGCGGCACAGGCCCGCCCCGTGGCCACGCCGGTCGCGTCGCCGTTCGAGAACCAGCGGGCGATGGACGCTTTCCTGTCGCAGTTCGGCATCGCCACCGCGGTCGGCGGATTCATCGGCACGGTCATCGGAGCGCTCGTCGGTTTGACGGGCCTCATCGGAGGACCCGTCGGTATCGCCACCGTGCTCGCGGGCGCGGGTATCGGCGGCATCATCGGCACCATCGTCGTCGGTGGACCGGCCTTGATCATCGCCGGTATCGATCTGATCAGCACGCTGGCCGCCCCGCCCGGCAGCACCAAGTGGATGGACACCACCGGGCGCTCACAGAACTGACCGGTACCCCCGGGCACTATGCGCACCGAATCGACCGCGATTCGGTGCGCTTTCGTCTGTGCGGACAGTCGGTGACTCTCGGCGGCGACTACCTGGCTCAGGCACCGTCGTCCGTCGGTCGGGTACGGTGCCGCACCGCCCGTGACTCCCCGAAACGAACGCCACGCACACACCCGAGGCCACCGACGAACGCTGCCGCACCGCCGGTGACTCCTCGGAACGAACGCCACGCTCACACACCCGCATCCGTCGGCAAGTCCGGTGCGCACGGCCGTCGCCGACGATCAGGCGATCGTCCACTCACCGCTCACGGCATCCGGGGGCCACCGGTAGACCCGCGAACCGATCGGCGAGGAAGTTCATCGCGCCCGGCGCCTCACCGATCGCCGCCGGGTTGTGGGTGGGCAGCATCGAGTGCACCGAGGTGATCGCCGCCCCTTGCGCGCAGTACCGGCCGACCAGGTCGGTGAAGCCCGCCACGGGGATCACGTCGTCGGTGCGACTGTGGTACAGGTACATCGGCGTCTCCGGTGCGTTGCCGCCGAGCTCCTGGGCGTCGGTCGCGGCGCGGAAAGCCGGATGCGACAGCAGATCCGGAACGACGGCGAAGTCGTCGACCCGCGCGCCGACGTACTTCGGCACCAGGTCCGACCCGCACATGGCGGCGTTCTCGACCAGCGCCGCGCGCCCCCGCTCGTTGAGCAAATCCAGCACGCCATTGCCGGGTTCGTTGCGTGCGATGGCGAACAGGATCAACAGCGCCAGCCCGGCCTGCACGGTGCCGTCGGCCTCGCGAGCGATGGCAGGCCAGTCCGCCGGAACGCCACCCGAGGTGATGCCCGCGAACCGGACGTCCGGCGCGTACCGCGGCTGCATCTGCGCCGCCCACAGCGTGGCGAACGCGCCGCCCGAATAGCCCCACGCGCCGATGGGCGTCGCGGGCCCGAGCCCGGCCTGCGGGAGATCACGGGCCGCCCGGATACCGTCCAGCACACCGCGCCCGGAGTTCACCCCGTCGAGGAACCGTGAACGCGGCCCCTCGTAGTCGCCGGCCACCACCGCCCACCCCCGCCGCAGCGCCTCCGCCATGAACGGCGTGTCGATCAGCGTGTTCACGGCGCCGCTGTCCCAGCCACCGCGCAGCGCGTACGACGGCGCGCACCGCGTGCCGAGACTGTCCTCGGGCACCTGATACGACAGCAGGGGCCGGGCGCCCGGACCGAACCACGGCAGCATCGGGACCATCACGGTCGCCACGTCGGCCACCGGAGCGTCGCTCGCGTCGGTGCTGCGATACTTCACCTGCCACGCCGAAACCGGCAGGGGCACGGGCAGCCCGAACAACGCGATCGGGCGGGAATCCAGCACGGCGCCGTCGTGGTAGCGCTCGAGGTCCGCGGGGGCCGCGTAGAACGGGTCCTGGTCCGGCGGCGGTAGCTCGGCGTGTGCCGCGGGGACGGCGGCTAGAGCGATCAACGCGGACAGCGCGATCCCCAGGATCGCCGTGCGCACAGGATGGTTGCTCGCCTGCGAGATGACAGGCGCTGCGTGCATATCCTTCATCAGGGCCTCCCCGGTCCCGGCGAGGCGGTGAGTGTCCCGGTGCGGGGGCGCCGGTTCACCTGGCCTCCAGACTTCAACGGTACTGCCGGGCCGACCGACCCGGCAACGGTCGATCGCAGGTCACACCCACCGCCGCCGTTGTCCGCCCGGGTGGTTACAGTGTTGGCCAAAACATCCCTGGCGCAATCGAATAGCTGCCCGGCGTCACCCCGCCCACAGCGTGAGCGCAACGAAGAGGAGTAGCCGAGCATGCGGCATGGCAACGGACTGGACATCCCCGAGGGACTCGCCGACGTGTGCACGCCCGACCGGATGGCGGTGATCGTCTACGACATGCAGGTCGGCGTGCTCAGCCAGTTGCCGGACGGGCCGGAGATCATCGAGCGGGTGGTTCGGGTGGTCGACGCGGCCCGCTCGGGTGGCTACCCGGTGATCTTCCTGCGCCACTTCTTCCTGCCGGAGCGGCTGAGCGGGGCCTTCGCGTTGCGCATGGCCATGAGCTGGCAGCAGGTGGATTCGGTGGACGATGTCCGCTTCATCCTCCAGCGCGACACCCCCGCCTTCGAGCTGGTTCCCGAATTGCGGCCGCGCGCCGACGAGGTGGTGTTCGACAAGACGTCGATGTCGGCCTTCGAGGGGACTCCGCTGGCCTCGACGCTGCGCGACCTGCGCATCGGCGCCTACGCGATCGCGGGCGTCGCCCTGGAGATCGGCATCGCGCCCACGGTCACGCATTCCACCGATCTCGGCTTCGTCCCGGTGGTGATCAGCGACGCGGTCGGCGGCCGGGACAAGGAGGCCATGGCGCGGGCCTACGAGGATTTCGAATTCCAGGGCCACACGCTGGTGACCGACATCGCCACCATCACCCCGCTGCTCGCGGGCCGCGACTGACCCGCGAACGGGACCCGGCCACGACCGGGTCCCGTTCGATGCTCACTGCTCCCGCAATGCCTTCTTGGCCGCGTCCTGGGCGGCGTCGACCTGGCTCGCGAACTTGTCGCCCGTCTTCTCGTCGACGAGGTCACCCGCCTTGTCGATGACCGCGTCCAGCTTGTCCGCGTTCTTCTGGGCCAGGTCCATCGCCTTGCCCGCCAGGTTCTTGAAGTCCACCGTGCACTCCTCGTCTCGCGCTGGAACAACCGCGAGACAACCCTACTCAGCGCCCAGCCAAGCCGGGTGCCACAACCGGCCCGTCTCCGTCCAGTTCATGAACCGCACGGTGCCACCGAGTTTCGGTGTCACCCACACCGCTTCCTTGCGTTCTTCGGCGGTGAGGTCGTTGTCGAACGGCGATGTCTTGCGTTCCAGCTTGCGCAGCCGCGCGGCCAGCTCCCGCAGGTTCGAGTCGTCGAACCCGGTGCCTACCCGTCCCACGTAGACCAGCCTGCCGTCGTGCGGAATGCCGACCAGCAGCGACTTGAACTCCCGCGCGGTGCTGCGCCGCCACCCCCCGATCAGTACCTGCTGAGTGCGCCAATTGCGCTGCTTCACCCAGGAATGCCCGCGCTTGCCCGGCAGGTACACCGAATCCTTGCGTTTCGCGACCACGCCCTCCAGCCCGTGGTCCCGGCTGTAGCGCAGGGCCTCGGCGCCCGAGCCGTCCAGTCGCGGCGGCACCACCATCGACGGCGCGTTCCCGGCGAGCGCCTCCAGCACCCTGCGGCGATCGGAATATCGTTTGCGCAGCAGCGACGTGCCGTCCAGGTACAGCACGTCGAACGCGACGAACACCGCCCGCGCGGCATCGGCTTGCAGCAGGCCGAGGTTCGCCACCCCGTGATCGTCGAAGACGACGGCCTCGCCGTCCAGCACCACCTGGTGTCCGGACAGTTCCCGCCGCAACGCCGCGATGCCGGGATAGCGGTCGGTCACCACATTCCCCGCCCGGCTGTGCAACGTGATCGCTCCGGAGTCGATTTCGGCGATCAGCCGGAAGCCGTCCCACTTCGTCTCGAAGCACCACTCGTCGGCGTCGAGATCGGCCACGTCACCTTGCGTCGCGAGCATCGGCGACAGGCCGCGTGGAAGCGGCGCGGGCGCGTTGACGGGACGAATGATCCGGGCGGGCGGGCGCTGCGGCTGCTCCTGCGGTTCGGCTCCGTTGCCCGCCCGCATCAGATGCATCAGCCATTGGTTGCCGTTGGTCTGGATCAGCGCGTACCGGCCGGCGAGCCGCTGACCGTGGAACCGCACGATGACCTCGTCGTCGCGCCACTTCTCGGTCTCGTAGGTGCCGGAGTCCCAGATCGTCATCTCGCCCGCGCCGTATTCGCCCTTCGGGATGGCGCCGTGGAAGTCGAGGTACTCCATGGGGTGGTCCTCGGTGTGCACGGCGAGGCGGTTCTGCTCGGGAGAGGTCGGCGGGCCCTTCGGCACCGCCCAGGACACGAGGACTCCGTCGCGCTCCAGCCGCACATCCCAGTGCAGGCGGCGCGCGTGATGTTCCTGCACGACGTAGCGGTTGTCCGCCCCCGGCGCGGGTGGCTGCGCGGGAACGGGCTCGGGCGTGCGGGACGGATCCCGCATCGATCGGTACTTCGTCAACGCGTCCGGGCCTGCCCGCATCGCGGAGGAATCATTCCTCGCGGGCTGCGCATCCAGTTCGGCGAGCAGATCGCCGTCCGATCGATATCTGGCGAGCACTTCGTCGAACCGCAGATGCCGCAGCTTCGTCCGGTTCTCGATCTCTTTCCAGGTGCGCGGGGCGGCGACGTTCGGCTCCGGCCGCCCCCGCATCGAGTAGGGCGCGATGGTGGTCTTGGCGGCGTTGTTCTGGCTCCAGTCGAGGAAGACCTTGCCGCCGCGAGCCGCCTTCGCCATCGTCGCGGTAACCAGGTCCGGGTGCAGCCGTTGCAAATTCGCGGCCACCTGTTTCGCCACCGTGGACGCGCCGCCGGGGCTCAGCTCGCGATCCAGCGGCACGTAGAGGTGGATTCCCTTGCTGCCGCTGGTCACCGGGAACGCGTGCAAGCCGATTCCCTCGACCATCTCCCGCACCGCGAGCGCGACCACGGCGCATTCGGCGAGCCCGACCCCCTCGCCCGGGTCCAGATCGAAGACCAGCCTGGTCGCCGGGCCCATGTCGTCGCCGTCGAAGCGCCACTGCGGCACATGCACTTCCAGCGCGGCCTGCTGCGCGATCCAAGCCAGCCCGGCCTCGGCATCGATCAGGGGGTAGACGACCTTGCGATCGGAATGCCGCAGGGCGCGCCGTTCAATCCAGGAGGGGGCGTGCGACGGGAGATTCTTCTCGAAGAAGGACGGCTCGTCTACACCGTTGGGCCAGCGCTTGCGGGTGACCGCCCGCCCGGCGATATGCGGCAGCATGGCGGGCGCGATCGCTGAATAGTAAGCGATCACTTGGCCTTTGGTGGTCCCGGTGGCCGGGTACAGCACCTTCTCGAGGTTGCTCAGGTCAACCTCGATACCACCGAACTCGCGGCGGGCCACCATATCCGAAGTGTAGCGGCGGAGACCCGGCTGTGGGTCTCCGCCGCCGACTCAGGCGTGCGGTCCGGACTGATCCGGCGGGACCACCTTCTTGGCGGCCTCCTTGCCCTTGGCGATCTTGTCGGTGTACTTGCCGTGCGTCTTCTCGTCGATGAAGTCACCGGCTTTGTCGACTGCTTGGTTGATCTTGTCGGCGTTCTTGGCCGCCGCGTCCTTGCCCTTGTCGACCAGGCCTTTGACCGTATCCGCGAAACTCATCGCCGTGATCCTTCCTGTCGCCCTACTAGCAGAAGTCGTTCACTCGACATTCTCCCACCAGGAATCCGCAGGTGGGGCACTCGACGGGTCCACACGCTGCCCGGGTATCGGCACCGCGACATCGGTGCCCGCCGCCCGCGCCGCTGCCACCATGCGCCGGACCGGCTCGGACCAGCCGTGGAAGGCGAGATTGAACGTGGCCCAGTGGATGGGCACCAGCAGTCCGTGACCGGCATTCCCGCCACACAGATCGGCGTGTGCCCGTACCGCCTCCTCGGGATTCATGTGCACATCCGGCCACCGCTCGTCGTAGGCGCCGATCGGCAGCAGCGTCAGGTCGAACGGGCCGAGCGCCGCGCCCGCCTCGGCGAACGCCTTGGTGTAGCCGGTATCGCCCCCGAAGTAGGCGCGCCGCGTCGGACCGACGATCGACCACGAGGCCCACAACGTCGTATTGCGCAGCAGGCCGCGTCCGGAGAAATGCCGCGCCTCCGTGCAGGTGAGCACCAGATCCACGCCGTCGCGGTCGCGGCCGAGTTCGGCGAGCGACACCGAACCGCCCCAGTCCAATTCGATGATGCGATCCTCCGGGACACCCCAGTGCCGCAAGTGGGCCCCGATACCGACCGGAACCAGGAACGGCGCGCTCTGGCGTGCCACCAGTTCCCGCACCGTCCACTTGTCCAGGTGGTCGTAGTGGTCGTGCGAGATGAGCACCGCGTCGATCGGGGGCAGGTCGGCCAGCGGCTGCGGCACCGGATGCAGCCGCGCGGGCCCGACCAGCGCCGACGGCGAAACTCGCTCGCTCCACACCGGATCGGTGAGAATGCGGTACCCGTCGACCTCGACCAACGTTGTGGCGTGGCCGTACCAGGTGACGGCGAGCGCGGACGCCGCCGTCGGTTGCTGCGGTGTCCGCAGTGGTATCGGGCCCCGCGGTCTGCCCGCGTTGCGTCGGGTCAACGCCGAGACCAGCAGCGAGGGAGCCGAACCCGCGACCACCTGGCTACTGGGCTCGGTGTTGTGGAACTGTCGGTCGCGATAGGTCGCCGCGCCCATCGCGTACGGCTGAATCGCCGAAATCGAAGCGCCCATCGCCGAAGGGATGTCCCAGACCGCCCGGACCACCCAGGTGATGCCGAGCGCGCCCGTCGCGGCGCCCGCGATGCGTCTGATGTCCATCATCGCCCCACAAATTTCGCGGCGCGCTTTTCCTGCCTGGCCAAACGACCCTCCTTGGCGTCCTCGCTGGTCCACGCCGCCTCCAGTGCCGCGCGCTGCTGCGCGGTTTCCGGATCACGCGTCCCGTCATCATTGAGCACCAGCTTCATGTGCCGCAGGGACAACGGGGCCAATGCCGCGATCTCCTTGGCCCAGGCCTGCGCGTCGGCTGCCGCACCGATCCGGTTGGCGAACCCGAAGGCGTAGGCGTCCTCGGCCGATATCTGTTCGGCGCCCAGCAACACCGTGCGCGCCGGACCGCCGCCGATCAAGGCGACCAGCCTGCGCACGGTCCACCGGTCCACGCTGATGCCCAGTTTCGCCGCGGGAATCGCGATGTAGGCCTCCGGTGAGATCACCCGCAGATCCGAAGCCAGCGCCAGTTGCACGCCCGCCCCGATCGCGGCGCCGTTGATCGCCGAAATCACCGGGATCGGCGCGGATTCGATGGTGTGCAGCGCTTCCAGCCACCCGGACAGGAAATCGCCGGAGTACACGCCGGACAGATCGGCGCCCGCACTGAAGATCGGGCCGCGCCCGGTCAACACGATGACCCGCGCCTGATCGGCGACAGCGGCGAGCACGGCCTCGCGCAGCAGCGTCACGAGTTCGTAGTTGAGCGCGTTGCGGCGCTCTTCGCGCTGAAGTTCGATGGTGACCACGTCACCGTCCCGGCTGACCCCGAGCATGCGACCTCCCCGACTGAACGGTCCGTCTGATCTCTTCACTCTGCCACAGGGGATCACCCTTTCCGCACCGGGCGATACGATCACCGGCTGTGCCGACCGACTTCGACATTCTGGTGATCGGCGCTGGTCAGGCCGGACTGTCGGCCGGTTACCACCTCCAGCGCCTCGGGCTGCGTCCCGAGCGGCACTTCCTGCTCGTCGACCGCTCCCCCGGGCCCGGCGGCGCGTGGCAGTTCCGCTGGCCCTCCCTGACCTTGGACACGGTCAACCGGGTGCACGATCTGCCCGGTATGTCGTTCGCCGAGACCTTGCCGCCGGGTTCGTCGTCCGCGCCCGCGGCAGCAGCCGTGCCGCATTACTACGAGCTGTACGAGAAACGGTTCGACCTGCGTGTGCACCGGCGGGTATCGGTCACCGTGGTCTGTGATCGCACCGAGAACGGCGACCCGGCCGATCGCGGTGCGGTGCTCAACGCGGAGACCGACGCGGCCGGCCTCCTCCGGGTGCGCGGCCTGATCAACTGCACCGGCACCTGGGAGAATCCGTTCGTTCCGCACTATCCGGGAGCGCGGAGCTTCGCCGGTCGCCAGCTGCACACCCGCGACTACCACAATGCCGAGGAATTCGCGGGCAAGCACGTCGTGGTGGTCGGCGGCGGCATCTCGGCTGTTCAACTGCTCGACGAAATCTCCCGAGTCACCACGACGACCTGGGTCACAAGAACGCCGCCGCGCTTCCGTGCGGGCGCTTTCACCGAAGAAGCGGGGCGAGCCGCGGTCGCGGTGGTCGAAGACCGGGTCCGGCGCGGGCTGCCGCCGGGATCGGTGGTCTCGGTCACCGGTCTGCGGCTCGACGACCGGTTACGAGCGGCGCGAGCTCGCGGCGCGCTCACCCGTCTGCCGATGTTCGAGCGCATCGAACCCGGTGGGGTGCGGTGGGCCGACGGAACCTATCAGCAGGCGGAGGTGATTCTGTGGGCCACCGGCTTCCGCAGCGCGCTCGACCACCTCGCGCCGCTGCGGCTGCGCGGGCCCGGCGGCGGCATCACCATGTCGGGACGGCTGGCCACTGAGGTAGCCGCCGATCCGCGCATCCACCTGATCGGCTACGGGCCGTCGGCCAGCACCGTCGGCGCCAATCGCGCGGGACGCGCGGCGGCGCTCGAACTCACCCGGCATCTCGGGCTGCGCTGACGGGCGCGCCCGGCCCGGTATCAGTCGATCAGGCCGAGTGTGAACGTGTCCGGATCCCCGCCGATGCGCGAACCGGTGTCCAGCGCGTTGATCGCGTCCATCTGCTCCGCGGTCAGCTCGAAGCCGAACACGTCGAAGTTCTCCGCGATCCGCGACGGCGTCACCGACTTCGGGATGACCACATTGCCCAATTGCAGATGCCAGCGGATGATCACCTGCGCCGGCGTGCGACCGACCTCGGCGGCCACCTGGTTGATGGTGGCGTCGTCGAGCAGAGTGCCCTGCCCCAGCGGGCTCCACGCCTCGGTGGCGATCGCGTTGGCGGCGTGGAACTCGCGCAGTTCGCGCTGCGCCAAGCTGGGGTGCAGCTCGATCTGGTTCACCACCGGGATCTCACCGGTCTCGCCGATGAGCCGCTGGATGTGCGCGACCGTGAAGTTCGAGACGCCGATCGACCGTACCCGGCCCTGCGACTTCAGCGCCTGGAAGGCACGGAAGGTGTCCACGAAGCGGTCGGCCGCGGCCACCGGCCAGTGGATGAGGTAGAGGTCGAGGTAGTCCAGGCCGAGCCGCTGCATGCTGCCGTCGAACGCGCGCAGCGTCGAGTCGTAGCCCTGGTCGGCGTTCCACAGCTTGGTGGTGACGTAGATCTCGTCGCGGGGCAGGCCGAATTCCCGGATCGCGCGGCCGGTGCCCTCCTCGTTCCCGTAGATCGCGGCGGTGTCGATACTGCGGTAGCCGACCTCGAGCGCGGTGGTGACGACCGAGGAGACATCCTCGGCGGGTACCTGGAATACGCCGAAGCCGAGCTGCGGGATCACGTTCCCGTCGTTCAGCACGATCGAGGGAACGGTGCTGGTCTCGCTTTTGAAGGTCACATTCCGACGGTAGAAGTGCGGCGGCGAACCGTCAATCACGCACTCGGGTGTGTTGGCCTGTAATTTGCTGGGACCACGTGCGGTCAGCTCGTTCCACCGGGCAGCCCAAGCCGCCGGTACCGCGCCTGTCGCGCCGCGAGCACCTCCGGTTCGGGCCGGGCACGCAGGGTCGCCAGTTCGTGCGCGATCGCAGCGACCATCCGGCGGGCGAAGTCCACCGGCTCGTCCGCCGCGTCGGGAAGCTCCGGCACGATCCGGTCGACCACGCCGTCATCCAGCAGGTCGGCGGCGCTGATCCGTTGCGCCGCGGCCAGTTCAGCTGCATGGTCGGTGTCGCGGAAGACGATGGCGCTCGCGCCTTCCGGCGGCAGGGGGGCCAGCCACGCGTGCGTGGCGGCGAGTACCCGGTCGGCGGGCAGCAGCGCCAGCGCACCACCGCCAGTGCCCTGGCCGAGCAGCACCGACACGGTCGGAGTGTCCAGCGTAACCAGATCGGCGATGCAGCGGGCGATCTCGGGCGCCAGCCCGCGCTCCTCGGCCTCCTTGGACAGCGCCGCGCCCACCGTGTCGATCACCAATACCAGCGGCAGCCGCAACTCCTGAGCAAGCGCCATACTGCGCCGCGCCTCCCGCAGCGCGGCCGGGCCCATGGTGTTCTCGCCCTGCTGGCCGCGCCGGTCGTGCCCGAAAACCACGCACGGCTGCCCTCGGAAACGACCGAGGGCGAGCACGGCGGTGCGATCGGACTCGCCCTGGCCGGTGCCGCTGAGCGGAACTCGTTGCGTCACATGACGCAGAAGCTCCCTGATGCCGGGGCGCTGTGAGCGGCGGGAGATCAGGACCGACTGCCACACCCGAACGTCCGCAGCGGAATTCCGCTCGTCATCGGGTCGAATCCGCTCCAGTTCAGCATCTTTCGGATCCCGAGTACGGCCGGGCGCAGTCGAGGACTGCGGTCGCGACGCGATCGGCTCGGAAGATCGGTGTGCCGCAACGGAATCAGGCAACTCGATACCGCTGAACACACTCAGTGCGCGATGGGCGATGCGGCGGAATACCGGAATCGTCAGAACGCCGTCGATGACGCCACGCCGATACAGATTCTCCGCGGTCTGCACGCCTTCCGGGAAAGGCCTGCCGTAGAGGGCCTGATAGACCCGAGGGCCGAGAAACCCGATGAGCGCTCCGGGCTCGGCGAACGTGATGTGGCCCAACGAGCCCCAGGAAGCGAAAACGCCGCCCATTGTGGGGTCGCGGAGGTAGACCACGTAGGGATGCCCCGCCGACTTGTGGGCCGCCACCGCACCGGCGATCTTCACCATCTGCACGAAGGCGACGGTGCCTTCCTGCATCCTGGTCCCGCCGGAGGTCGGCGAAGCGATCAGCGGCAGCCCGAGTTCGGTGGCGCGCTCGACCGCCGAGACGATCCGCTCCGCCGCGGCGACGCCGATCGAGCCGGCCAGGAAGCCGAACTCGCAGGCGATCACGGCCACGCGCCGACCACGCAGCAGTCCTTCACCGGTAAGCACCGATTCGTCGGTGCCCGCCGCGACCGCCGCCTTTCGCAAGGCATCGCGGTACTGCGGAGAAACGGCCACCGTCACCGGCGGCCGGTCCCAGCTGACGTAGGAGTCCGTGTCGAGCAACCGCTCGAGTAACTCTCGCGCCGAAGTACGCACCGGGCGAGCCTATCCGGCCCTACCCGGCGCTCCGGCGAGCCACGCGAGCACTCAGTAGCCCTGCATCACCTTGCGCAGCGCGTACTCGGTGAGCGCGACCAGCGCCTGCTTGGCCGGCTCACGACGACGCGCATCGATGGACAGGATCGGCACATCGGCGGGCACGGCGAGCGCCTGCCGGATGTCCTCGATCGGGTATCGCGGCGCGTCGTCGAATTCGTTGAGCGCCACCAGGAAAGGTAGGCCGCGCGCTTCGAAGTAGTCGACAGCCGCGAAGCTGTCCTCCAGCCTGCGGGTGTCGACCAGCACGACGGCGCCGATGGCGCCACGGATCAGGTCGTCCCACATGAACCAGAACCGATACTGGCCGGGTGTGCCGAACAGGTACAACACCAGATCGTCGGCGAGACTGATCCGGCCGAAGTCCATCGCCACGGTGGTGGTCGACTTCATCGGAATGCCGGTCAGGTTATCGATCCCGGCGCTGGCATTGGTCACCAATGCCTCGGTGCGCAGCGGAACGATCTCCGAGACAGCACCGACCAACGTGGTCTTCCCGACACCGAAGCCACCGGCGACCACGATCTTCGCCGATGTCGGCTTGCTGGTACGGGTGTCGACCTGCGCCGTCGAATCAAATACGCCGGAGTCCACTGAGAACCCTTTCGATCAGCTCGCGACGCTCATCGTCGCTGGAATCGTCTTTCAAAGTCGCCGATACGCGTACGTGCCCGGCCTCGATCAAATCGGCCACGAGCACACGGGCCACGCCGATCGGGATACCCAATCGGGCTGCTACCTCGGCAACGGACGGCGATTCTCTGCACAACTCCACGATTGACGTCTCGATGTTGGTCAGTTCGAACTGCCGCTCCAGGGCGACCGGATGCGATGCGACGAGAGCCTCCAACGCCAACTCGACCGCGGGCCTGGTGCGGCCTGCGGTCAGCGAGTATGGGCGTACAAGGCTCGGCTCGGCGCTCCCCACGCGGTGATCTTCTATGTCCATCCCACCATCAGGAACCCATCGTGACGCGTGGCGTGGCCTGAACAGTCTGGCCAACACGCTCGACCAACAGAGCCATCTCGTAACCGACCTGACCGATGTCACACGAAGTGTTGGTCAGTACCGCGAGATAGGAACCGTCGCCGACAGCCATGAGTAGCAGGTAACCGTGCTCCATCTCGACGACGGACTGCAGCACGGTGCCACCCTCGAACAGGTTCGAGACGCCGACTGACAGGCTGGCCAGACCGGCCGTGACGGCCGAGAGCTGTTCGGCGCGGTCGACGGGCAGCTGTGCACTCGCGGCCATGAGTAGGCCGTCCGCCGAAACCAGGACGGCATGGGCTACGCCAGGAACCTCGTTGGCAAAGTTCGAAACCAGCCAATCCAGCTGACGATTCGTACCACCTAGATCGGGGTTCATCGGTCTCCTTTATCTCCGGTTAGGTTCATTGCTCTCATTGCGCGGCCATCCCGGACGCCCTGCTGGTGACGACTCAAGCTGGACCTGATCGTTTCTGGGTCACGGCGCGGCGCCCGATCCGCCGCACCGGTCACGCCGCCGGGGACAAGCCTTCCGCCCGGATTGCGTTGAGGCAAGCCCGCCGCCGTTTTCGTCTCGGGCTGCGCCTCGCTGGCGCGCCGAGCCGCTTGCCAACCTTCGTCACCCGGCGATTCGAAGGACGCGGCCACCTGGGACCGATCCGCGTTGGGATCCGACAGCCACGCCGACATCATCTCGGCGAAGATCGGCGTTCCGCCTATCGACGCCCCCGACTCGTCCGCGGGCTGCAGCCTCGTCTGGAAGAACGAGGCCGTCTTGGCCGGGTTGGACCGGTAGCTGTGCTTGCCGGGATCACGCCCCGGCGGGGTGGCGGGCTGCTCTTCGCTCGCGGCGTGCTGGCCGCGTTGCGGCAGCGCGATACCCGGCGGGACGGGCTGGCGCTGCGGCGCTTGCGCACCAGGCTGCCGTTGCGGCAGACCCGTCAGCCCGCTCTCGCGCTGCGGCGGGCCCGACGGTGCGGGTGGACGCTGCGGCAGACCGTTCACCGCACCCGCCTCACGCTGCGGCAGGCCACTCGCCGCCTCATGCTGCGGCAGACCGTTCGAGGCCGACTCCCGCTGCGGAAGACCGCTGACGGCGGGCAGCGCGCCGGAGCCCGGCTCACGCTGCGGCAAACCATTGGCGGACTCACGCCGCGGAAGGTGATGGGCACCGGAATCGCGTTGCGGGAGGCCGCTACTCGGTTCACGCTGCGGTAGTCCACCGGGTGCGGCGTCGCGTTGCGGGAGGTTCGGCGCAGGCTGCCGCGGCGGCAGGCCGGTCGAGCCCGGTTCACGCTGCGGCAAGCCGCCCAAGGCCGACTCACGCTGCGGCAGACCCGTCGAACCCGGCTCACGCTGCGGCAGACCACCCAACGCGGACTCACGCTGCGGCAGACCACCCGACGCCGACTCACGCTGCGGCAAACCCGTCGAACCCGGCTCACGCTGCGGCAAACCGCCCAAGGCCGACTCACGCTGCGGCAAACCGGTCGAACCCGGCTCACGCTGCGGCAGACCGCCCAAGGCCGACTCACGCTGCGGCAAACCCGTGGAACCCGGCTCACGCTGCGGCAGACCACCCAAGGCCGACTCACGCTGCGGCAAACCCGTGGAACCCGGCTCACGCTGCGGCACACCGTTCGAACCCGGCTGCCGCTGCGGTAGGCCGGTGGGACTCGATTCACGCTGCGGCAGACCGCCGGCGGCGGGCTCGCGTTGCGGCAGACCACCCAGACCGGCTTCGCGTTGCGGCAGACCGCTCGCCGAGTCGCGCTGCGGCAGACCACCGGAGGCGGCTTCACGCTGCGGCATGCCGTTGCTGCCCGGCTGACGCCGCGGCAGACCGGTGGTCGGCTGCGGCGCACCATTGCCGCCCGGCTGACGCACCGGCAGCTCGCCCGAGTTCGGCTCGCGCGGCGGCAGGCCAGAACCGGACTGCTCCGCGGGACTACCGGGCTGACGCGGCGGCGGACCGCCAGGGGTGAGGTTGCGCTTGGGCAGGTTGGCCGCGGCCAGCTTGCCACGCTGCGGACCACTGGGCGCCTGCTGACCCGGCGCGGGCCGCAGGCTGGTCCCCGATGGCTGGGCCTCCGAGCGCATGCCGGACGACGGCATCGCCGATCCGGGCTGCCGCTGCGGCAGTCCGCCGGGGCCGGTGGGGATGGGACCGCTCGGCGTGCCGGTGGGTTTGGCGCCGGCGACCGGAATCGGGCCGCTCACCCCGGGATCGACAGTGACCATGACATTGCCCCCAGGAGTCCGGGTGACCGCCCGCGTCTGCATGGACGACGGACGCTGCGGCACGGCGGCCTGCGGCGAGGGCTGCGGAGTGACCGGCTGCGGAGTCACCGGCTGGGGAGTGAGCGACTGCGCCGCGCTCGGCTTACCCGCGACGATCAGTCCGACCGGCACGTGCACGGTCACCGTCACGCCCGGATCGCGCGCGGTGTCGAAGGTCGGGCGCAGCCGCACGGTGAGACCGTGCCGCTCGGCCAGCCTGCCCACCACGAACAGACCCATGTGGCGGGCCGTGTCCGGCCCGGGCTCGGCGGTCTGCTCCAAGCGGCGGTTGATGTCGGCCATCTCGGCGGGCGGCATACCGATGCCACGGTCGGCCACCTCGATGAGCAGGCCCTGATCGTGCGCCTGCGCGAAAGTGAACTTGACGTCGGTCTCCGGCGGCGAGGCGCGCAGCGCGTTGTCCAGCAGCTCGGCGAACAGGTGCGCGAGGTCGGAGGCGGCGGGTTCCTTCAGCGAACCGCGCGGCGTGGCGCCGAGCTTCACGCGCTCGTAGTCCTCGACCTCGGAGATCGCGGCGCGCAGCACGTCGGCGATCTCGACCGGGGCGGACTTGGCGCGGCGCTGCCTGGTGCCGGCGAGAATCAGCAGGTTGTCGCCGTTGCGGCGCATGCGGGCGGCGAGATGGTCGAGCCGGAACAGGTTCTCCAGCAGGCGCGGGTCCTTCTCGTCGTACTCCATCGCCTCGATGAGGGTGAGCTGATGGTCGACGAGCGACTTGGACCGCCGCGCCAGGGTCTCGAACATGTCGTTGACCTGCGAACGCATCTTCGCCTGGTCACTCGCCAGGCGCAGCGCCTGGCCGTGGATGTCGTCGACCGCGCGGGCCAGCTGACCGATCTCCTCGGTGCTGCGCACCGGCATCGGCTCCAGCGGCACTTCTTCCGGCGAGGCGCCTTGGCGGAGCTGGGCGACCTCGTGCGGCAGATCGCTCTCGGCCACGCGCAGCGCCGCCAGCCGCAGCCGGTGCAGCGGAACGATCATCGAGCGGGCCACGAAGACCGCGAGCAGCAGCGCGGCGAGGATGGTCGCGATGACGACCGCGGTGTAGGTCCACGCGTCGCGCTGGGCGGTGGTCACCAGCGAATCCATCGCGGAGTCGATGTCCTTGGTCGACTTGCCGACGACGTGCTCGTAGACCGCGAGGCTGTCGGTCAGCGACTTCTTCAGGTCACCGATCGGGAGCTGGCCCGCCTGGGCCTGCGGGCTGGTCAGCAGCGCGACCCTGGTGTCGATGCCCGCCCGCAGATCGGCGATCGAGGTGTCACCGTCGGGAAAGCGGTGCGCGACCACGTTGAGCAGCGCACGCTCCGTGCTGGACGCGATGAGGAAGCTCTGCACACCGGCCTGCTGGTTGCGCAGCACCTCCGGGAAGGAGGCGACCACGCTGACCAGCGCGGCACGGGTGTTGAGCGAGTCGACCAGCCGTAGTTTGGCCGCGTCGACACCGCCGTCGCTGACCTGGCCGACGGTGGTTTCGACGATATGCACGCTGTCGTTGCGGACGCGGTCGATCAACGCGACGGTATCCGAGGCCGGACCGGTGGAAGCGCCTTTACCCTGCGCGCGGACGGCTTTGGCCTGGTTGAGCATGCTGTCCAACGACGCGCGCGCACCGGGAACGGTGTTCAACCGGTCGGCCGACTTCTCCGCGTTGGCGATCGCTTTGTCCAGATCCGCCAGGTTCTGATCGGTCACAATGGACACGTTCGGCGCCAGCGTGACCATCTGCGAACTCGCAGTGGTCGCCGTCTGCGCGCTGAGCCCGGTGACCACCGGGATGGCGGCGACGTTCTCCGAGATGTCGGCGAGCCGGTTCGAGTCCGCGAACTCCGATGAGATCCTGGACACGCCGAGCCCGACCGCGACCGCCAGAGGCACGGCGAGCACCGCCGTCACCTTCCAGCGCAGGTCCCAGTTGCCCAGAGCCCAGCGGCTGCTGCCGGACCTAGCGGCGTCACGCATCTCCCACTCACTTTCCAAACTGGCCTCTACCACGCGCCATCAACCGAACCTCCACATTCGCGTGCTTGGCTCGACAGGTGGAGCTGGCCGAGAGCTGCGGCTGGCCGAGAAATTGCGTCTACGACGGCCCAAATAAGTGACATCAGATTCTAACGGATCAATAACTTCTTGGGTGACTGGGCGTGATGTCGCGATCATTGACCTGCCGATTCCAGGCAAAACCAAAGGTAGCGGCACCCACCCGGGCGTCGCGTGAAGTCTGCCACAATCAACCAGATCTATCGAGGCGGGCATCGAGGCGAGGCTAGGGAGTCACGGGGTTGAACGTGCGGCACGAGTATCGACCGGCCTATCAGACCAGCTTGGTGGATCCCGCCGAGTTCTGGGCCGGCGCGGCCGAGGCGATCGACTGGGACGTGCCGCCGACGCAGATCGTCGACACCGGCGCCCGCCCGGTGGCCAGGTGGTTTTCCGGCGCTCGCCTCAACACCTCCTTCAACGCACTCGACCGGCACGTCCACCCCACCGCCCCCGGCGTCCCCGATCGCGCCGATCAACCCGCTCTGATCTACGACTCGGCCATGTCCGACGCCACCGTCGTCTACACCTACGCGGAGTTGCTCGACAAGGTGTCGCGGTTCGCCGGTGCGATGGCCCGGCTGGGCGTCTCGACGGGCGATCGCGTGGTGATCTACCTGCCGATGATTCCCGAGGCGGTGGTCGCGATGCTGGCCTGCGCTCGCATCGGCGCGGTCCACTCCGTCGTGTTCGGCGGCTTCGCGGCCCCGGAGCTGGCCGCTCGCATCGATGACGCGGAGCCGGTGCTGATCATCACAGCCTCCGGCGGCCTCGAACCGAGCAAGAAGATCGAATACCCGCCCATCGTGTTGCAGGCGCTTGATCTCGCCGAGACAACCGCGCCGCGCACGGTGATCGTCAAGCAGCGGCCGCAGTTCGACACGATCCCTTTCCCCGCTCCGCAGCCCGCCACCGAGTACCTGCCGAGTTCGGCGCAGACCGTGGCCGCGCAGTGGCTCGATTGGGACGACGCCGTGCGCGACGCGCCCGCGGCCGATCCGGTCTCGCTAGCCGCGACCGATCCGCTCTACATCCTCTATACCTCCGGCACCACCGGGAAGCCGAAGGGAGTGGTCCGGGACAACGGCGGGCACGCGGTAGCCCTCGCCTGGTCGATGCGCAACATCTACGACATCGACGCGGGCCAGGTGATGTGGTCCGCCTCCGACGTGGGCTGGGTGGTCGGTCACTCCTACATCGTCTACGCGCCGCTGCTGGTCGGAGCCACCACGCTGCTGTACGAAGGCAAGCCGATCGGAACGCCGGACGCGGGCGCGTACTGGCGGGTGGTCGACAAGCACAAGGTCGAGGTGTTGTTCACCGCCCCGACCGCGCTGCGTGCCATCCGCAAGGCGGACCCACGGGCCGAGCTGGCGCACCGCCACGACCTGTCCTCACTGCGCGCCCTGTTCTGCGCGGGCGAACGCCTGGATCCGGCCACCTACGCCTGGGCCGAGGAAATCCTGCTCGCGGGTCGATCGGACTGCCCGGTCGTCGATCACTGGTGGCAGACCGAGACCGGTTGGCCGATCTGCGCGAACCCGCTCGGCCTGCAGCGGCTGCCGATCAAACCGGGCTCGGCCTCGGTACCGGTTCCCGGCTACCGACTACGTGTGCTCGACTCCTCCGGCAACGCGGTGGCGCCGAACACCGAGGGCAACATCGTCATCGGGCTGCCGCTGCCGCCCGGCACGCTGACCGGGCTCTGGCGCGACGACGCCCGCTACGAACGCTCCTACCTCTCCGCCTATCCCGGTCACTACCTCACCGGCGACTCCGGCTATTTCGACGAGGACGGCTACCTCTACGTCCTCGGCCGCAGCGACGACGTGATCAACATGGCCGGGCACCGGCTCTCGGCGGGCAGCATCGAAGCGGCCATCGCGGGGCACGAGGCGGTCGCCGAATGCGCCGTCATCGGACTGCCCGACGAGCTCAAGGGGCACCGGCCGCTGGCCTACGTGGTGCTCAAGTCCGGCGTCGACATCGATCCGGACCGCTTGCGCGACGAGCTGATCGAGCGGGTGCGCACCCAGGTCGGCGCCATCGCCACGTTGCACGACGCCGTCGTCGTGACGGCGCTGCCCAAGACCAGGTCCGGCAAGATCCTGCGCAAGACCATCCGGCAGATCACCTCCGGTGAGACGTTCGAAGTGCCCTCCACCATCGAGGACCCGGGCGTGCTCGCGGCGCTGGAGCAGCAGATCCGCGCGGCGCGGCCCGAGTGGCGGGATCCGGCGCACGACAACAGCGGGAACAGCGACGACGTGGTGGCGCCCGGCGTGGATCCGGTTGTGCCGTCCTGAGTTTCCATAGCGCCGGTGCAACGTCCTCAGAGTTTCCACAGAGGATGTTCAGATCGGTGCCAACAGTTCGAAATAGCCTCGAGACCGCCCCGAAACCAAATCGATGATCTGGAGGCAATACATCATGAAACGTTCCGTAGGCCGCCCCGCCGTCGCCGCTCTCGCCGCAGGTGGATTCGCCACGGTCACGTTGTTCCTGAGCCCGGCCATCGCCGGCGCGGGCCCGATGGAGTACGCCGAGCCACTGCTCACCTCGGACTGCTCGTTCGCCCAGGTCGACGCGGCACTGCACGACAAGGCGCCGCAGCTGGCCGCGGTCCTCGACGCCAACCCGCGCCAGAAGGCGGAGTTGCAGCGCAGGTTCGACCAGCCGGTCGAGCAGCGCCGGGCCGAGTTGCGGCGGGCCATCGACGAGAACCCGGACGCGGTGCGCCAGGCGGAGAACGACCCGCGGACCGCGCAGTTGCGTGACACCATCCGCGTAGTAGCCGAGACCTGCCACAACTACTGATCCCAGCGAAGACATGGGCGACTCGCCGGGTTTGCCCCGCCCCGGTGGGTCGTCCCGCGGCAGATGAGCCCGGGTTCCGCGTACCCGACTCGCACAACGCGAGGTTTCCCCGGAGGCGGGGAGCAGAATGGATGACGTGACCTCGACCTCGAATCCGACGGTCCTCGTTGTCGACGACGACGAGGACGTGCTCGCCTCGGTCGAGCGCGGGCTGCGGTTGTCCGGCTTCCAAGTCCTCGTGGCCAGGGACGGCGCGCAAGCGCTGCGCAGTGTGAACGAATACGCGCCCGACGCCATCGTGTTGGACATGAACATGCCCGTGCTCGACGGCGCGGGGGTGGTGACCGCGTTGCGCGCGATGGGCAACGAGGTACCGATCTGTGTGCTCAGCGCCCGCGCGTCGGTGGACGACCGCATCTCCGGACTGGAGTCCGGCGCCGACGACTACCTGATCAAACCGTTCGTGCTGAAGGAGCTGGTGGTACGGATCCGGGCGCTGCTGCGCCGGCGGTCGGACACACCCGCCCCCACGACACCGGGCGCGGTCACCGTCGGCCCGCTCGAGGTGGACGTCGCGGGGTACCGCGCGCTGCTGCAGGGCCGCGAGATCGAGCTCACCAAGCGGGAATTCGAGCTGTTGTCGACGCTGGCCAGGAATGTCGGCGTGGTGCTGAGCCGGGAACGTCTGCTGGAACTGGTGTGGGGCTACGACTTCGCCGCCGATACGAACGTGGTGGACGTCTTCGTCGGCTACCTGCGCCGCAAACTCGAGGTGGACGGCACCCCCAGGCTGCTGCACACGATCCGCGGCGTCGGATTCGTGCTTCGAGCACCGAAATGACCGTGTCCGCCGCCGCGCCGCCGGAAACCCGACGGCGCCGGTCGTTTTCGCTGCGCACCCGGGTCGCGGGCGCGGCGGCCGCGGGCGCGATCATCATCGTCACCCTGATCAGCCTGATCAGTATCCGTGCCATCGAGCGCAACAACGTGCAACAGTCCGATCAGCAACTCACCGTCGCGGCGCGGATCGTGCTGATCGAGCCGCAGATCGCGGTCCGGTTCATCAGCCTGACCGGGCTGAACAACGACATGGCCGTGACCGTCCGGGACAACGGCGATGTCGTCGCGAGCACACCCACCGAACTGCCGTCGCTGCCGACCGGTTCCCGCACCGTCCCGGTGGGCGGCACCCCGTACCGGATCCTCACCACCATCGAGAATCAACCCGCGGGCCGGGTGGTCTCGCTCGGCATCCCCGCCGCGGGCGCCGCCGAGGCCACCGCCGAGCAGCAACGGTGGGTGCTCGGCGGCGCTCTGCTGGCCATCGCCGCCGCCGCGGGACTGGGCTGGTTACTCGCCGGCGCGGCGGTGCGCCCGATCGTGCGGCTCACCCGGCAGGTGGGGGCACGCAGCGCGTATCCCGATCCCCGCAATCCCCAGGCGCCGGTGGAAGGCGCGGGCGTGCACGAGGCCGAACAACTGGCCGACGCGGTGAACACGATGTTGCAGCGGGTGGATCAGGCGCATGCCCAGACCGCCGCGGCCCTGGAGACCGCCCGCGACTTCGCCGCAGTGTCCGCCCACGAGCTGCGCACCCCGCTGACCGCGATGCGCACCGACCTCGAGGTGCTGCGCACCCTCGACCTGGACGAGGCGCAGCGGGCCGAGATCCTGGACGACTTGCAGCGCAGCCAGGGCCGGGTGGAGAGCACGCTCGCGGCGCTGGAGCGGCTGGCCACCGGCGACCTGACCAACGAGCGCGACCACGTCGCCACCGACGTCGGCGACTTGTGCGATCAGGCCGCACACGACGCCATGCGGCATTTCCCCGGCCTCACGGTGCGCATCGATTCCGACGCCGAACTGGTCACCCGCGGCCTGCCCGCCGGGCTGCGGCTGGCCGTGGACAACGCGCTGGCCAACTCGGTCAAACACGGTGGAGCCACCGAAGCCCTGGTCTCCGCGCACCGCGGGCCGGGGGGACACATCGTGATCTCGATCGACGACAACGGCCGCGGCATCCCGGTGGAAGAGCGCGAAGCCGTCTTCGACCGCTTCTTCCGCGGCAGCGGAGCGAGCAAGGGCGGCTCGGGCCTGGGCTTGGCGCTGGTTGCCCAGCAGGCCCAATTGCACGGCGGTCGAGCATATTTCGACGAAGGCATGCTGGGCGGAATCCGCTTGGTCCTGGATCTGCCCGGCAGTGGATGATTCGTGTGACGTTCGTCGATCGCGATCAGGGGAATAGCTTTGCGATCGCCGCCACGATCTCGTCCGGCGCGTGTTCCTGAATGAAGTGCCGCGCGCGCGGCAGCTCGACAACGTCGATATCGGTGAAAGCGGCCCGCATTCGCGGGATACAGGCCTTCGGACGGAACACCATGTCACGCATTCCCCACACCAACAGGGCCGGCTTGTCGCCGAGTAGGACGGGCACGTCTCGGGCGAGCTGGTCCAGCAGCGGGCGTGCGGCACGAATTTCCTTGGGCGTCACGGCGAGTCCGGCCCGGGCTTCCGCTGTGGGTTGCACCGAGCGATAGTGGTCGGCCTCGGCCGGGGTGAGCAGACGCCCCAGCTCGGCGAGCAGGACGCGCTCGACGAGGAAATTCTGTTCGAGGATCCGCCGCCGCATCGGACGGCTGCCCATGATCATGCTGAAAGCGCGATTCGCCATGGCTTCGGTCGGCCAGAACGAGGTGTTGCCCAGCACGATTCCCCGCACCCGATCGGCGCGTGCGGTGACCGCGCCCAGACCGATGGGTCCGCCCCAATCCTGTCCCATCAGAACGAAGCCGTCGAGTTGCAGGTGATCGATCAACTCGCCGAGGACCGCGGTGTGCTCGGCGATCGTGTAGCCGAAACCCGCGGGACGTTCGGACAATCCGAAACCCAAATAGTCGAGAGCGATACACCGGTACCGGTCGCGCAGGCCCTTCACGATGTGACGGTAGAGAAAACTCCACGTCGGAGCGCCATGACAGAACAGGATCGGTGGCCCGGCACCCTCGTCGATGTAGTGAACCCGGCCGACGGACGAGTCGAACCAGCGCGACTCGAAAGGGTACAGATTCCCGTCGGGAACGAAGTCGATCAGCATTGGGCCCTCCCTCCCTCCGGACAGGCTACCTGGGGTGTGGACCCGAGCAAGCGGTAGCACCCACCGAACCGGCCGTCTCCGAGTCTTCGGGGACGAGCCGGTTCACGCGGCAGGGCCACCGCGTAGGCGAAGTACTCGAAGGGAGGCACATCCTCTCGCGAACCAGACAGCGGCCTCCGGCAGGCCTGCACCGCGCGGCTCCACGCAACCGGATCATGCCCGGCCTGGATGCGCGAGGACTGACCGCCCCTTACTCAACTCTCAGAGAAACGCCGAGGGGCGCGCCATAACTCGCGTCTAGGGTCTGCGGCGTGATCGGAAAACGGGCCCGCTGGGGCCTTCTCGCCGTTGCCCTCGTCTCGGCCGGCGCCCTCGGCGCCGGAATCACCGCGTGTACCGGGAACGACCGGGGGCCAACAGGAATCGCTCTGATCGATGCCGATACCGGGCCCACCGGTGCGCGCGTGGTCAAGGCGTTGCAGGACGCCGGGGGCTATGAATGGACCGTCGCGGCGCCGGGCGAGGTGAGCGCCGACGACTACGCCGCGATCATCACACTGCCCGCCGATCTCACCGAGTCGATGGGCACCCTGGCCGGGCCGCAGCCGAAGCGGGCCAAGGTCACCGTGGACACCCACGAAGACGCCGACGCGGACCTGGTGCACGGCGCGGTGACCGCGGTGACGCATCGGATCGGCGCGGTGGGCGTCGACACCGCCCTCACCGCTGTCACGCAGGCCAGGGCCCAGCTGTCGCAGGTGCAGTTCACCGCCCAGCTGCTCAACGCGGGCGTCGGCGCGGCCGCCGCGGGCGCCGACCAGTTCAGCTCCGGCGCCGACCAACTGCTCGGCTTTCTCGAGTTCGCCAAAACGGGCTCGGCGCAGCTCACTTCGGCCATTGCGCTGCTGAATTCCACCGTCGACGGCGCCGCCGCGCAAGCCGACCAGCTCGCCGCCGCCCTCGATTCGACCGGCATCACGATCGCGCAGGTGGAACGCACGGCGAACACGGTGAGCGGCGGTCTCGACCAGATCCTGCCGCTGTTGCGGGCTCTGCCCTTCGCGATCGATCCGGCACTCGCCGACATCATCGGGAAACTGGAAGCGCTGCGCAGCGTGTCCGCGCAGGCGGGCTCCCAGCTGACCGGTCTCGGCTCGCTCGTCGGCGGCGCGGTGGACCCCGACACCGATCTCGGCACGCTGCTTCGCACCGTCGTCGACCGTCTCACCGGTGCGAGCGCGCAACTGTCCGAGGGCGCGAAGCTCGCCGAAGGCCTACCCCGGCTCGCCGAACAGGGCGGCGCCCAACTGGTCGATGCCATCAGCCAGCTCACCGGCGGCGTGAACCAGTTGCAGACCATCACCCACAACCTGAGCACCCAAACCGACAAAGCCGTAGCCGCCCTCCCCCAGCGCAGCAGCAGCCAGCAATCCGCCCTCGCCTCCGCCCTCACCGACCCGGTCGAGATCGTCCGGCAGTAGGCCCGGATACGACGATGGCCCGTGTTCCGCAGCGGAACACGGGCCATACATCTCGCGCCCGCGGATGCGGGCACTGTGCCGAACTAGTTGGCGTTCAGCAAATCGATCACGAAGACCAGCGTCTTGCCCGACAGGGGGTGACCACCGCCGGCCCCACCGTAAGCCAGCTCCGGCGGAATGGTCAGCTGACGACGACCGCCGACCTTCATCCCGGGGATGCCGTCCTGCCAGCCCTGGATCAGGCCACGCAGCGGGAAGGTGATGGACTCACCGCGGTTCCAGGAGGAGTCGAACTCTTCGCCGGATTCGAATTCGACGCCCACGTAGTGCACTTCCACGGTGCCACCGGGCACAGCTTCCTTGCCTTCGCCCTCGATGATGTCCTTGACCACCAGATCGGTGGGCGCGGGCCCTGCCTGGAATTCGATCTCCGGTTTGGTCATTCGGCTATCCCCTTCGATAGGTGATGGATGAATTTCGTCAACGATTGGTGATCTCGCGGTAGTCGCGGGCGCCGTAGCCGGTGTAGATCTGCCGGGGACGGCCGATCTTCAGTGGTTCGCTGTGCATCTCGCGCCAGTGCGCGATCCAGCCGGGGAGCCTGCCCATGGCGAAGAGCACGGTGAACATCCGGGTGGGGAAGCCCATCGCCTTGTAGATGACGCCGGTGTAGAAGTCGACGTTCGGGTACAGGCGGCGCTCGATGAAGTAATCGTCGGTGAGCGCGGCTTCTTCCAGGGCCTGTGCGATGTCGAACAGTTCGTCGTGGCCGCCGAGCTTGCTCAGGATGGCGTCGGCGTGCTTCTTGGCGATCGAGGCGCGCGGGTCGTAGTTGCGGTAGACGCGGTGCCCGAAGCCCATCAGCTTCACCCCGTCTTCCTTGTTCTTGACCTTGCGGATGAACTCCTTGACGTCGCTGCCGCTTGCCTTGATGCCGTCGAGCATCTCCAGCACGGCCTGGTTCGCGCCGCCGTGCAGCGGGCCCCACAGCGCGTTGATGCCGCCGGACACCGAGGTGAACAGGTTGGCGTCGGACGAGCCGACCAGGCGCACGGTCGAGGTGGAGCAGTTCTGCTCATGGTCGGCGTGCAGGATGAGCAGCATGTCCAGCGCCGCGGCGACCTCGGGGTCCACCTCGTAGGGCTCGGCCGGGAAGCCGAAGGTCATCCGCAGGAAGTTCTCCACCAGGCTCAGCGAGTTGTCCGGGTAGAGGAAGGGCTGGCCGACGGACTTCTTGTACGAGTACGCCGCGATGGTGGGCAATTTGGCCAGCAGCCGGATGGTGGACAGCTCGACCTGTTCGGGGTCGCGCGGGTCCAGCGAGTCCTGGTAGTAGGCCGACAGGGCGTTCACCGCCGAGGACAGCACCGGCATCGGGTGCGCGTTGCGCGGGAAGCCGTCGAAGAACCGCTTCAGGTCCTCGTGCAGCAGGGTGTGCCTGCGGATGCGGTCGGTGAAGTCCTCGAGCTGGGCCTGGGTGGGCAGCTCGCCGTAGATCAGCAGGTAACTGACCTCGATGAAGGTCGAGACCCCCGCGAGCTGGTCGATCGGGTAGCCGCGGTAGCGCAGGATGCCCGCCTCACCGTCGATGTAGGTGATCGCCGACTTGGTCGGGGCGGTGTTCATGAAGCCCGGGTCGTATGTCACGTACCCGGTGCTGGCCAGCAGCTTTCCCAGCTCGATCCCGTCGTTGCCCTCAGCGGCCCTGGTGACCGTCATCGGGAACTCGCCGCCGGGGTAGGCAAGGACCGGCTTGGCGTCGTCGTCGACGTTGATGATGTTCTCAGCGGGCACGGAAGGATCCCTCTCAGGCTAGAACCACAGGCACCGGCGCGGTCGGCGCACGATGCGCTTGCCTCAACGCTAGCCGTTCACCGACGCGGACAATACCGGAGGGTAGTCCTGCGGCGGCTCACAAACACATCCCGGCGCGGTGAGGTTCCGCGCCCATGGAACGGAGCGGTCGCCGGGCGCTCGCGGTGCACGTCAAACGGCGATTCGGGCATGAACGCGCCCCACACGGTAACGCGTGAAGGCCGGGAACGCGACCGCCGCGAGCAGCACACCCACCATCACGAACGCGCCTCCTCCGGCGGCGGCTACAGCGGTACCCAGGCTCGCCGCGGCGAAACCGTGGGCAACATCACCGATGCGCGGGCCACCGGCGACGACCACGGTGAACACCCCTTGCAATCGTCCGCGCAGATCGTCGGTCGCCACCGTCTGCAGCATCGTGACCCGCAACGCGGCCGAGACCATGTCCACCGCGCCGCCGAAGGCCGAGCAGGCCAGCGCGATCCACAAACCGGCGCCGAGGGCCAGGCCGTGGCCGGTGAATCCGACGGCGAGGCCGAAGCCGACCATCGCCAGTCCCCACAGCGCGATGCACACCAGCACGGCGAGCCCCTGCCTGCGGATGCGCGGGATCCAGCCGGAGAACACCCCGCCGAGCACCGCGCCCGCCGACATCGAGGCGAACAGCAAGCCGAGCGCGACACCGCCGGTGGCCGGATCGCCGAAGGTCTCGTGCGCGATCTGCGGGAACAGCGCGCGCGGCATGCCGAACACCATGGCGATCACGTCCACCGCGAACGACGCGAGCAACACCCGCTGCGTGGCGAGGTAGCCGAACCCGTCGAGCACCGTGCGGAATCCGGCGCGACGCACCGTTCCGGTGGGCGGCAGGGCGGGCAGCCGCCACACCGCCCACAGGGTGGCCAGCAGTGCGACGGCGTCGATCAGGTACAGCGTGGCGAGCCCGACCACGGGGATGAGCGCACCGGCCAGCACCGGCCCGGCGATGGCACCGAACTGCATCACCGTCATGTTCAGCGAATTCGCGGCGGCCAGTTGATCTTCCGGCAGCAGGCGCGGGATGGCGGCGCTGCGGGTGGGCTGGTTCACCGCGAAGAACGCCTGCTGCACGGCGAACAGGCCGAGCACGAGCCACACGTTCTCCACCCCGGCCGCCGCTTGCAACCAGAAGGCCAGCGCCGTCAGCCCGGTGCCCGAATTCGTGATCAGCAGGAGTCTGCGCCGGTCGAGTACGTCGGCGAGCGCGCCGCCCCACAGGCCGAACACGATCAGCGGCACCAAGCCGAACAGCCCGGCCAGCCCGACGTAGCCGGAGCTACCGGTGATCTGGAAGATCTGCTGCGGCACCGCGACGACCGACAATTGCGCGCCGATCATGGTGACGATGCCCGAACTCCACAGGCGCCGATAGTCCGGATCACGCAGCGGAGTGACGTCGGCGAGCAGTTTCACCGCCGCAGCGTATGCAGTCCTCCCGGCCGGTTCGACGCGAGAATTCTCACGCCCGTTCCGGGAATACCTCAGGGTTGCAAGCGCTCGATCGTCGTCGTCGCGTCGTCGATGCGCATCCGGATGCGGTTGTGCAGCCTGCCGCGCCGCCCTTGCCAGAACTCGACCTCGTCGGGGCGCACCAGGTAGCCGCCCCAGTGCGGTGGCACCGGAATCTCGTCGACCTCGGCGAACCGCGCGGTCGCCTCGGCCAGCGTGCGATCCAGCTCGGCCCGCGAGCCGATGGGCTGCGACTGACGTGACGCCCAGGCGCCCAGTTGCGAGTCCCGCGGCCGGGAACGCCAGTACTCCACCGTCGTCTCGGCGGGAACCCGCTCGACCGCGCCGCGCAGATGCACCTGCCTGCCCAGAGCGGGCCAGACGAAGGTGACCGCGGCATACGGGACGGCGGTCAGCTGCGCCCCCTTGGCGGAGTCGTAGTTGGTGTAGAAGATCACCCCGTCCGGCGAGAGGCCTTTGCACAGCACGGTCCGCGCGACCGGCCGCGGCTTGCCGTCGGCCAGCGACACCGTGGCCAGCACCATGGCGTTGGGTTCGGCGATGCCCACCGCGGTGGCCTGTTCGATCCAGTGCCGCAGCAGCGGTTCCCAACCACCCGCGAGCCAGGTCTCGTCCAGGTCGACGTCGTCGTTGCCGCCGTGCGGAAGGCCGCCGTAGTCGACCCGCATGGCCGCGAGATCCGATGAATTGTCCAGGTCACGCATGGGCCAGACGTTACTCCCCGGTAGCAGCGAGCTAAGGTTTTGATGATCGGCATGTGCTCGTCAAATCCGACATCTTCCCATCGGCGAGAACGTGTGAACCAAGTGCAAGGAGAGTCGCGACATGACTACCAGCCCCGCGGTTTCCGGTGGGCAGGCCACCGTACCCAGTGATTTCGTCAGCGGCCTCGAGGGCGTGGTGGCGTTCACCACCGACATCGCCGAACCCGACAAGGACGGCGGCGCGCTGCGCTACCGCGGCGTCGACATCGAGGACCTGGTCGAGGGCCGGGTGACCTTCGGTGACGTGTGGGCGTTGCTGGTCGACGGGTCGTTCGGACGCGGCCTGCCGCCCGCCGAACCCTTCCCGCTCCCGGTGCACACCGGCGACGTGCGCGTCGACGTGCAGGCCGGGCTGGCCATGCTGGCGCCGATCTGGGGCTACCAGCCGCTGCTGGACATCGACGACGAGACCGCCCGCGAGAACCTCGCCCGCGCCTCGGTCATGGCGCTGTCCTACGTCGCGCAGTCGGCGCGCGGCATCTACCAGCCCGCGGTTCCGCAGAAGAAGATCGACGAGTGCACCACGGTCACCGAGCGCTTCATGACCCGCTGGAAGGGTGACCCCGACCCGCGCCACACCGAGGCCATCGACGCCTACTGGGTCTCCGCCGCCGAGCACGGCATGAACGCCTCCACCTTCACCGCCCGGGTGATCGCGTCGACCGGCGCGGACGTCGCGGCCGCGCTGTCCGGCGCGATCGGCGCCATGTCCGGTCCGCTGCACGGTGGGGCGCCCGCGCGTGTGCTGCCGATGATCGAAGAGGTCGAGCGGACCGGCGACGCACGGGCCCTGGTCAAGGGCATCCTGGACCGCAAGGAGAAGCTGATGGGCTTCGGTCACCGGGTCTACCGGGCCCAGGACCCGCGCGCCCGCGTCCTGCGCGCCACCGCGAAGCGGCTGGCCGCGCCGCGCTACGAGGTCGCCGCCGCATTGGAGCAGGCCGCCCTGGCGGAGCTGCGCGAGCGTCGTCCGGACCGCGCCATCGAGACCAACGTGGAATTCTGGGCCGCGGTGATCCTGGACTTCGCCGAAGTGCCCGCGCACATGATGCCCGCCATGTTCACCTGCGGCCGCACCGCCGGCTGGTGTGCGCACATCCTGGAGCAGAAGCAACTGGGCAAGCTGGTCCGCCCGGCGGCCATCTACACCGGCCCCGTCCCTCGCAAGCCCGAAGAGGTCGCGGGCTGGGCGACGATCGCGCACACGTAGCCGGAGCTCACAGCGCACGTCCGCGAGCCGGATGTGACGGCGGAAGACGTTGTGCCGCCGTCATGTCCGGCTCGCGTAGCATCCGGGGGGAGCTAGAGGACTAAGGGATGCTGGACAAAGGAATATCGAGGCGGGGAATGCTCGGCGTCGGTGCCGTGCTGGCCGCGGGATTCGCCGCCACCGGGTGCGGCGCCACTCAGAACACGTCTTACGCGCAGGCGCGCGCATCGGCCGCGCCCGGCGCCGCCGCGGGGGTACGGGCCGCTCCCGTCTCGGCCGCCCCCGCGGCCGGACCACCATCCACCGTCGCCGCCGAATACGCCGGGATGCGGCCACAACGGTGGGGCGTCGAGATGGCGGGAATCATGAGCACATTCCCGGCCGCGGGCAAACAGATGGCGCTCACCTTCGACGCCTGCGGCGGCCCTGGCAACAACGACATCGATGAGTCGCTGGTGAACTTCCTGATCGCCGAGCGCATTCCCGCCACGCTGTTTCTCAACAAGCGCTGGATCGATGCCAACCGTGCGCGTGCCGCGCAACTGGCGGCGAATCCGCTGTTCGAACTGGCCAATCACGGCGTCGCGCACAAACCGCTCTCGGTGAACGGCCGCGAAGCCTATGGCATCGCGGGGACGAGATCGGCGCGGGACGCCGCCGACGAAGTGTGGGCCAATCACGAGTTGCTGACCACGCTGACGGGCACGCCGCCTCGATTCTTCCGCGCGGGCACCGCGCATTACGACGACGTCGCGGTGTCCATAGTCGACGAATTGGGCGAAACCCCGGTCGGTTTCAGCATCAACGCCGATTTCGGCGCGACCGCGTCGGCCGCGAAAGTGCAATCGGCGATGAATGCCGCTGCCCCGGGCGCTATTTCACTGGCCCATATGCACCGGCCGCACTCGGGAACCGCGGCGGGCATGATCGCGGCACTCCCGCAGATCCGCGCGATGGGTTTCACCTTCGTGCACCTGTAGCCGTCCGGCCGAATCCGCGCGCCGTTCACTCCTCGAGCGAGGCGATCCAGTCGACGGCGACCGTTTCACCGTGATCGACATCGAAGAAGGCCACCTCCAGATGCTGGCCCAGGTCGACCAGACGGATGGCGTTCAACGGCACCGGCTGGACCAGCCGCACCCGCCACGGTTTGAGTTCGTCCCAGGCGCGCAGCTCGAGGTCCAGGCGCAGCACCGGGTCGTCGCGGCCGGAGTAGTCGGCCGCGACGGGCGCGGCGGCGAGCACGGTGGCGTCGGCGCGGCGGCCGTCGGCGAGGATCTTCGCGATGCTCGCCCGGCCGGATTCCTCGAGGTCGGGCACGTACAGCACGAGGCGGTCGCGGTCGCGCGGGTCCACCCGGCAGCACACGACATCGCCGGCCCGCATCCATTCCAGGTCCGCGTCCGCCATCCGCTGCCGGACCCGGCTCTCGTAGGGGAACTCCCCGGCCAGCTGCACCCGCACCCAGAACACGTGGCCCGGTTCGGTGCGCCGCGGGCGCACGCCGAGGATCGTCGCGGTCCCCGCTTCACCCCGGATCAGCAACTCCCGCCGCATCGCGTCCGAGACCGTCGCGCCGCGCAGCCGGAAATTCCGCGCCCGCTCGCGCAGTCGCCACCTCGAGTTAGCTGACGGCATGCTCATGGGCGCTCACGTTAGCCGGAGTGTGGGCGTCGCCACAGCGATACCACCGACTACCCTGTTCGCCATGACCTCTGCGTTTCCGACCATTCCCGACGATCTCAAGCCCGCCGACGGACGGTTCGGTTGCGGCCCCTCCAAGGTGCGTCCGGAGCAGCTGCAGTCGCTGGTGAACGTCGGCGCCTCGGTGTTCGGAACCTCGCATCGGCAGAAACCGGTCAAGGATGTGGTGGCGCGGGTGCGCTCCGGCTTGCGCGAACTGTTCGGCCTGCCGGACGGCTACGAGGTCGTGCTCGGCAACGGCGGTACCACCGCTTTCTGGGACGCCGCGGCGTTCGGCCTGGTCCGGGAACGTTCGCTGCACCTGACCAACGGTGAGTTCAGCTCGAAGTTCGCCGCGGTGACCAAGGGCAATCCGTTCATCGGTGATCCGATCGTGGTCTCGGCCGAGCCCGGCAGCGCGCCGGAGCCGGTGTCGGACCCGTCGGTCGACCTGATCGGCTGGGCGCACAACGAGACCTCGACCGGGGTTGCCATCCCGGTCCGGCGTCCCGCGGGCTCGGAACACGCGCTCATCGCCATCGACGCCACCTCCGGCGCGGGCGGCCTCCCGGTGACCATCACCGACGCCGACGTCTACTACTTCGCCCCGCAGAAGTGCTTCGCCGCCGACGGTGGCCTGTGGGTCGCGCTGATGAGCCCGGCCGCGCTGGCCCGGGTGGAGGAGATCAAGGCGTCGGGCCGCTGGACCCCTGACTTCCTGTCGCTGCCGATCGCGATCGACAACAGCACCAAGGACCAGACCTACAACACCCCCGCGCTGGGCACCCTGCTGCTGTTCGCCGATCAGATCGAATGGCTGAACGGCAACGGCGGTCTGGACTGGGCGGTCAAGCGCACGCTTGACTCGTCGTCGCGGCTGTACTCCTGGGCCGAGTCGAGCGAGTACGCCACCCCGTACGTCACCGACCCGGCGCACCGCTCGCAGGTGGTGGGCACCATCGATTTCGCCGACTCGGTCGACGCGGCCGCGGTGGCGAAGATTTTGCGCGCCAACGGCATCGTGGACACCGAGCCGTACCGCAAGCTGGGCCGAAACCAGCTGCGTATCGGCATGTTCCCGGCGATCGATCCGGACGACGTCAGCCTGCTGACCCGCTCCATCGACTGGGTCGTGCAGAATCTCGGCTGACCGCCGCGCATTTCGTCCCCACGGCCGCAACACGCCCGGGATCGACACGCCGCAGAATTAGGCACAGCGGAGCAAACAGAGCAGATTAGCGGGGCGCGGACGTCTCTCCGGAGATTTCCGTGCCGCGTGTCCTGCCCCATGAATCTCAGAAGTGCACTACTGTTTCGGAAAGTGGGCGGTGTCGCGAGTCGACGCGATAAGGAGGTAACGGTGCGTGAACTTCGAGTGATCGGGGTGACGCCCGACTCCACGCACATCGTGTGTATCGACACCGAGTCCGGTCAGAAGTTCCGGCTGCCCGCCGACGACAAACTGCGAGCCGCCGCGCGCGGAGACCTTGCCCGATTCGGCCAGATTGAGATCGAAATGGAAGCAACTATGCGTCCCCGCGATATCCAGGCCCGTATTCGCGCAGGGGCCTCCGTGGAACAGGTCACCGAAGAATCCGGAATGCCGGCCAGTCGCGTCGAGCGATTCGCTTATCCGGTCCTGCTCGAGCGCGCCCGCGCCGCCGAGCTCGCCCAGAAGGCGCACCCGGTCCGCCCCGACGGTCCCGCCGTGGACACCCTCATCGATGTGGTCACCGCCGCGTTCACCGCGCGCGGGCACAATATCGAGGGCGCGGAATGGGACGCCTGGAAGGACGAGAAGGGCTACTGGGTCGCCCAGTTGCAGTGGCAGAACGGACGTTCCGAGATCGCCGCGCACTGGCGTTACCAGCCAGACGCGCACGGCGGCTCGGTCTCGCCGCTCGACGACCCGGCTTCCGATCTGATCGATCCGGATTTCGGCCGCGCGCTGCGCGGACTGGCGACGATCCTGCCTCCCGAACCCGAACCGGCTCCGCCTCAGCCGGAACCGGTGGTCGAAACGCGTCCCGCCCCGCCGGCCGCGCCGCCCGCGCGCACCGCGAGCCGCCAGAGCCAGAGCCAGAGCCAGCCGACGTTGGACGAATACTACGAACAGCGGGCCGTCGCGGCAGGCGGCAGCGCCGCCGCGATCCCGGCGGGCAACAGCGCCGCGCCCGCCACTGCCGCTACAGCGGCACCCGCGGCTGCCGGTAACGCGGTGCCCGCCAACGGCGCCGCGACCACCACGACCGCCGCCGCGGAGACCACCGCGCCTGCGCCCGCCGCCACCGAGGAGCCCGCGAAGCCCGCGGCCAAAACTCCGGCTCCAGCTCCGGCGAAGCCGAGTCGCAGCAAGCGCGGCAAGGCTCCGATGCCGTCCTGGGAGGACGTACTGCTCGGGGTACGCAGCTCGGGTCACTGAGCCCCGCCCCACGCTCGGTCGTGCGGCAGTATCGGTCGGGTGACGCGAGAGCGCGTTCGAGTTCCGGGCCCTTTCCGGGGAATACCCGTGTGCTCGTGAAATCAGTGATCACGAACAGGTGTTCGCGGTGCGAAGCCGCACCGCGGCCGGTACGGGGCGAGTAAATTCTCGGTGTGGTCGACGACGTGCGTCGGCGCCGGGCAGGTCACCGCAGCGGTGCGCCGGTCAGCGCCCCCGGACGTTGCTCGAAGTTCGCGGAGTTGATTCGTGCAACTATCGGGAGGTGCCGGAATGCTATCCAAGGCGTGGTCGCTCTGGTACGTCGACGCACCCGCCCCCCGGACGGTACTGCGCGCGAACCACGATCCGGATCCCGTAGCTGCACTGGCCCTGGCGAGGCAACTGCACGAAGATCGCGATGTACAGCCGATCATGGTCGGCACGCTGGCGGGTTGCGCGGGCCCGGCTACCGACGAGGTGTGCATCGGCTGCTTTCCCGGCGTAACGGTGCTGTGCTCCGCTCAGTCCGCGCGCATCCACCCGACCGAGATCCCGGAGTTGCTGGTGCGCCCGCTGGCCTCGGAGCACACCTACCTGGTGTCGTTCGACGTCGAGCACGGCTGGGGCGCGTTCGCCCATTGGGAGCGCGGCGAGTTCCGCAGATCGTTCAGCGCCACCCGGGTGCGCATCCTGGAGGACGAGGGACTTCCGCTGGTGTGGGAGCGGCCGTACTGGGCCGGCGAGCATCCGGTGCGCAGGCGCGCGGGCGAACTGCTCGACCCCCAGTCGCTGCCGTTCGATCCGCCCGACTTCGCCGACGCGGCCAACAACAAATGGCTCGGATTCCACCACCGCGAGCAGTCCACGCCCGGCGAGCTCGCGCCGGGCGACATTCCCGTCTGCAAGTTCGCGCTGTATCCGAAGGGCACGATGCCCCACCCTCCGGTTCGCGGCCCGGCCGACGGCGGTGCGCATACGTCATCGCGCAGACGTGGTCTGTTCGGCTGGCTGCGCGGACACGACCCCGTCGGCTAGCCGCGTCGCCGTCGGCGTACTGCTAGGCGGCCGATCCGCCGAGCAGCAGCACGACCCATCCGAGCAGAACGCCCGCCGCGCCGCCGCCGATCACCCATCGCGTCACCGGGGCGAAACGCCAGCGCCAGGCAGTGGGGGCGGCGCCGCCGACCGCGACCAGATTCACGGCCACCGCGAGCAACGGGTGCACTTCGGCCAGCGCGGCCCCGAACGAATACACCGCGACCGCCGTGAGCAGCGCCACCATGATCGCCACGGTCAGGCCCGCGCCCCATGGAGTCGGGTCCTGGTAGGACGGATACGGTCGATACGGTCCGGTCACGCCGTCCTCACCCGCTCGTAGAACGCCATCGCGGCCGCGGTCGCGACATTGAGCGAATCGGTGCCGGGCGTCATCGGAATGCGCGCGCGGACCTCGGCGGCCCGCATGGCCTCCTCGGTCAGCCCCGGCCCTTCGGCCCCGAGCAACAACGCCACCCGCTCCCCCGTCATCGCCGCCGCCAGATTCGCCGCCGCCGAGTCGGGAGTGAGGGCGATGATCTGGAATCCCTTGCGCCGCAGTATATCCAGACCGTGCGGCCACCCCGGCACGGATGCGAACGGAACCCGCAGCACATGCCCCATGGACACCCGGACGGCGCGTCGGTACAACGGGTCGGCACAGCGGTCACCGAACAGGATCGCGTCGGCCCCCAGCCCGGCCGCGTTGCGAAACATGGCGCCGAGATTCTCGTGGTCGTTGACGCCTTCGAGCACCGCGACGGTGCGCGCCTTCTCGAGCACCTCGTCCAGTCCGAGCTCGGTGGGGCGGCGGGCGACGGCCAGCACGCCGCGGTTGAGGTGGAACCCGACCACCTCGGCCATCACCTCGGCCGTCGCCCGGTAGTACGGCACGCCGACGGCCGCCAAATCGCCGGCCAGCTCGGCGCGCTTGCGCTCGACGCCGAGCAGCGCGGTGGGCGCGAAGCGCGAATCGAGCATCCGCTGGACCACCACGACGCCCTCGGCGATCACCAGTCCCTTGCGCCCCGGCAGATCGGGCCTGCGGTCGGCCGACTTGAGATCGCGGAAGTCGTCGACCCTGGGGTCCGCGGGGTCATCGATATCGATCACGTCGGCCACCGCTCCATCCTGCCGGGCGGTCGCGGCCGAGGCCGAATCGGTGTTCGCCCGGCGGTCGTGGGCAGCGGAAAACCCGGTGCGGGTGGATGCGCGAACGTGGGATGGTCGAGCCATGACCCTCTCGGGAATCACGGTTCGGTCAGCCACCGCGGACGACGCGCCCGCGATCACGACGCTGGTGGAGACCTCGTTCGGCACTCGCTACGACCCGGCCGAGGCGCAGCACATACCGCTGCTGTTCCCGCTGGAGGACTCGATCGTGGCGGTCGAGGGCGGACAGGTGGTCGGGCACGCGCAGTCCACCACGATGACGGTGACGGTGCCCGGCGAGCGGACCGTGCGGGTGTGCGGCATCGCGGGCGTCGGCGTGGCGCCCACGCACCGGCGGCGCGGCATCCTTCGCGCCATGTATACCGAACAGCACCGGCGCGTCGAGGCGGCCGGCCTGCCCCTGACCATGTTCACCGCGAGCGAAGGCGGCATCTACGGACGGTTCGGCTACGGCACCGCGACGCGGGAGAACGCGGTCGGCATCGAGCGCCGGTTCGCCGAGTTCCTTCCGTCGGCGCCCGATCCCGGCGGTGTCACACTGCGCCCGCCCGGCGACCTACGTTCGGCCGCGGAAGCGATCTACGACCGCTGGCGCAAGCTGGTGCCGGGCGCACAGGTACGCCCGGCGGCGGCCTGGGACCTCGTGTTCGACGATCCCGAGCGCTACCGCGAGGGCGGCAGCACGCTGTTCGGCCTCCTGCACGCCGACGGTTACGCGCTGTACCGATACCACTCGGACGGCCGGGCGCGGACGGTGGAAGTCGTCGAACTGCGAACGGTCACCGCCGAAGCGCACGCGGCCTTGTGGCGGGCCGTGCTCGGCCTCGATCTGGTCCGGCGGGTGGATGCCGTGCTCACCGACCACGACCCGCTGCCCTATCTGCTGACCGATCCCCGGCTGGTGCGCACCACCGCCCGCTACGACGGGCTGTGGCTTCGCCTGATGGACATCCCGGCGGCGCTGACGGCGCGCGCTTACGCGGGCGACCTGGACGTTACGCTCGCGGTGGCCGACCCTTTTCGGAACGCGGGCGGCACATTCGCGCTGCGCGTGCGGAACGGACAGGCGGAATGCGAACCGACCGATCGCGCGGCCGATCTCGAACTCGGCATCGACGTGCTCGGCAGCATGTATCTCGGTGCGTATCCCGCGCGGGTGTTCGCCGCCGCGAACCGATTGCGGACCAAGGATTTCGCGCACGTCCGCGCACTCGACGACGCCTTCCGCACAGAGCGGGACGCGATGCTCGGGTGGTTCTTCTGACGACGCGCACCGCGCGGGCTGGCATGCTGGTCCCATGAAGCCGATTCAGTTGGTTCTCAACATCCTGTGGCTGGTCTTCGCCGGGTTCTGGCTGGCGCTGGGCTACATCGTGGCCGGCATCATCTGCTTCATCCTGATCATCACGATTCCCTTCGGCATCGCGTCGTTCCGGATCGCCGCCTACGTGCTGTGGCCGTTCGGGCGGACCACCGTGGAGAAGCCGGGCGCGGGCGCGGGCTCGCTGGTCGGCAACATCATCTGGTTCATCGTCGCGGGCTGGTGGCTGGCGCTGGGCCACCTGCTCACCAGCATCCCGCTGTTCGTCTCGATCATCGGTATCCCGTTCGGCTGGGCCAACTTGAAGTTCATCCCGATTTCGCTGTTCCCGCTGGGACGGGAGATCGTGGACAGTGATCGTCCCTTCGGGGAGCGGTAGCCGCCGAACGCTCCGGGCCGCGGGCTCGGCCGTGCGATATTTCTGTGATCTACGTCACAGACTGTTAACGAAATCACACCTCCGTGCGAATGTTAGCTAGAAGGTAACTGATCTTTTCCAGTGCCCATCGCGTCCCGAGCGGGCGCCGAGCCGACCGCACAGGAGGGCTCCACCATGACCGACCGCACCGCCCGCCGGCCCGACTCGGAGACCGCGCCGCTCGCGCCGATCGCGGTGACCCTGGGACTGCTGCTGCTCATCGGCGCGGCCACCCGGCTCACCCACCTGCCCCGATGGGCCGACGACTACGGGGTCCTGGTCTATCCGGCCTTCGTTCTCTGCCTGACCATCGCGGGCAGTCTGCTGTGGTGGGGCGCCGGGATCGTCGTCCGGCTCATCCGCACGAACCGCTGATCCATGCCGCCGTCGGCGGCGCGAACGGTGAATCCCGTTGTGCTATTCGGATTCCGCGACGATCTGCTTCATGATCGCCACGGCCCTGGTCAGCACGACGAGCTGCTCCTCGGTGAGCGTCGACAACTGCTCGGTCATCCACGCCTCACGGGCGCTGGCTTCATCGGCGATGAGCGCACGGCCCGCCGAGGACAGCGAGACGATGATCTGACGGCCGTCGGTGGGATGCGGGTTGCGCTCCACCAGATCGAGGTCGGTGAGCGAGGCGATGACGCGGGTCATCGAGGGAGGCTGCACGCGCTCCTTCGCCGCGAGCGCCCCCGGTGTCATCGCTCCCTCGCGCGCGAGGGTGGCGAGCGCGGAGAGTTGCGTCAGCGAGATCTGCGAGTCGGCCCGACGGCCGCGCAGGTGTCGCGTCAGTCGAACGACCGCCAGCGAGAGCTCACCAGCAAGGGCTCTGACGTCCGATGGCGTTGTCACAGTGGCAAACGATACGGGACCGCGGGCGGCCGGTCGCGGCTTCCGGCCACTGGCACACCGCCCCGGCGCCCTGCGGCCGACGGACTTCGTCCAGCCGGGCCGATTAGGCTGGGACCGTGACACGGAAAGTCCCGCAACTCCCACCGCGCCTGACCGATCCGCGCCCCGTGCTCGCGGTCGGCAGCGCATTGTGGCTGATCGCCACCGTGGTGGTGTGGGCGGGCGGCGACCGGTGGGCCTCGGCTCGACCGGTCTGCCTGATGGGACTCGTGGTCGGATTGATCGCGCTCGTGATCTATCTGATTCAGCGGCGCGGCGCACGACGCGGGGACAAAGGCGCGCAGACCGGTTTGTAGCCGATCGGGTTACGGTCGGCCGATCTCGAACTCGTCGGTCGTGCCGGTGATCGGAGCGAGCGCGCCACCGGAATCCAGACGGGTCGCGTAGTGCTGGAAGCGATGGCGTCCCGGCTCGGCATCGAGGGGAATGTCCCAGGTGAATCGGGCTGTCGACGCGGCGAATCCCCGCTTGCTCCAGTGGTATTTCACCGCCCACTCGCCCTCGTTGGCCACGCGCACCCAATCGCCCGACGCGTTCCTGCGCTGCACTTCCAGGAACGTCCCGTTTCGCCGGTTGTCGTGTTTCGGGTGCGCCGAGACGAATTCGGCCACCACTTGGTCGCCGGGGCCATAGAACGGATGCGGCTGCACCAGTACGTCACCGAAGCCGCGCCCCGGCACGGCGGCGTCCGGACCGGCGCCCGGCTGGAAGTTCGGTTGCAGATGGGACACGTCGCGCGGCGCCGGACCGCGCGGCACCGGCGTGCGGGCGGCGAACGCCGCTGCCAGACGGGTGAACTCCTGCTGATAGGCGCACAGGGTATAGCGGCCGAACAGCGTCGAGGCGCCCTCGTACTGCTGGGAGTCGTATTCCTCGGGTGTGGTGACGTATTCGTGGTAGGCGTTCGCGTATCCCTGCATGAGCACCTGCTCCAGTGGGACGCCCAGCGCGGCGGCGACGGCCCGGCGGATGCGCAGCCCCGACGTGATGGTGAATTCGCCACCCGCGGCGGCCAAATAGAGTTCGCCGATGCGAACGAGCTGAATCGGCAGCACATTCGGCACCCACGCCACCGGAGGCAGCAGGCCGAGCGGCACCGCGATCGCTTTCGGCGCTTGCGCGTCCGCCAGCCAGGCCGGAGCGGGCCGGGCAGGGTCGCCGAGTGCCTCGAGAAACGGATTGCGCACACCCTCCGGGATCGGGCCGCCGGGCAAGCCGGGACCGTCCTCGACGCTGCCCGCGATCAGCGAGACACCCGCCGCGGCCGGTGCGGTGCGCCGCGGCCTGCCGTCCGGTGTGAAACGGCCGTCCACGGCGATGTCCGCCAGGTCGATGTAGCAGAGCATCCCGTCGACCGAGCCGGAGATCGACCGCGCCCGCGAGATCGCCTCTTTCGACGCCAGGTACTGCCGCTCACCCAGGATGCGGGTGTTCTCGAATTCGTCCTCGGTCGGCCCGGAGCCCTGACGCAGATTCAGGTTCGGGGACATGTCCCCCGCGTTGGTCTGCGCGAAGGCCGCGACGAACGCGGGCGTGCCGTCCAGGTAGCGCACGCCGTGCTCGATGTGCTCGGCGGAGAACGAGGCGTAGCCCTTGTTGTCCGAGCTGATCAGCCGGTTCGCGTTGGTCATCGACGTGTTGTGGGTGGCGAACCAGGTGATGACGCCTGCCATTCGCCCGCTTTTGCGCAGGACGAGACTGGTCACCGCGGGGTCTATGGCTTCCGGGAAATGTTCTTTGTCCGCGGGCGGATTGAGTTCCCAAGCCACCCGCGAGCGGTTCACACTCGCGTTGTGCAGCTCGGCGCGGCCCAGCGCGAGCGAGCCGGGGCCCAGATCTGCGTGCGCGGCGGCGATCGCCTCGACGATCCCGTTCACCTCGGCGTCGTACACCTGCTGCTGGAAACCGAGGATGGACAGGTTGTAGGCGTAGTCGTTGCTGGAGCCGCCACAGGTCGCGTGCGAATGCGTGGAGGTGAGCAGGACGTTCTGCTCGGTGTACAGATCGCCGAAGCGCCGGGCCAATTCGGCGAGCACGCCGCGGTGCACGGATTGGAAGATCATCCCGTTCTCGGCGACCACGAAGACGATTCGCCGCCCCGCGCTGCCGATGATGAACGCCCTCGCCCTGGGACGCAGGTGGATTCCCGCGGTCTGCTGTTCGAGCTGGGAGTAGCCCATCATCCCGCATTCGGCGGCCGGGCCGGTGATGTCGGAGAGTCCGACGCCGATCTCGTAACCGCCCGCCGTCGGCGCGGCGGCCGCAGGAGCGGCGAGTGCGTCGGTCATCGCGGGCACCGTCGCGGCCGCGAGCGTGGCAGAACCGATCGCGGTCCGGGCCAGAACAGTTCTGCGCGACACCGGCATACCGGTCTCCCTTCTGTCTCGATGCAGCGAACCACACAACTGGTCACTCGTCCAGTCAAATTTTTTTCGGCCCGCGAATTGACTGCGCGGGCCCTGGGCGCTTAACTCCCTTGGGTGTCCTCCCGATTGAGCGTCGAAGAACGACGGGCCCACCTTATCGAGGCCGCGATCGGCCTTGCCGAGAAAAAGGGCGTTGCGGGCGTGACCACGCGCGATGTCGCTCAGGCGGCGGGTGTCTCGCTCGGTGTGGTGCATTACTGTTTCGAAAACAAGGACGCGCTGATGACCGAGCTGGTCAAAGCGTTGTCCATGGAATTGCGCGATTCCGTCGACGCAAACGAAACGGTATGGCAGGACGTCGGAAGTGGAAAAGAAGCCCTTCAAAAATTGATCCGAGCGGGACTGGAACTCATGTGGCTGAACATCGAAGCCACTCCGGAACGGCAGCTGCTCACTTACGAAACAACTACATACGCGTTACGCGAAGGCGAGCAAACCCCGGCGAAACTCGCGATCGCGCGCGAGCAGTACAACTTCAACGACTCGACGGTCGCCGACATCCTCGAGCACGCGCGTGACGCGACCGGCACGCGCTGGTCGGTCCCGGTGCAGACGCTGAGCCGATTCACGCTCAACGTCATCGACGGCGTGGTGCTGCGCTGGCTGGTGGACGACGACAGCGAGAGCGTGCGCGGACAGCTGGATCTGCTGAGCGAGATGCTCACGGAATACGCGGCGCAGTAGCCGCCGCTCAGCCGCCCAGGCGCGGCGCGCGGACGTGCACGGCCGAGCCGGTCTGCCACCAGGGCACCGCGACCGTGGCCTCGATCGCGCCGCTCAGCCGCACCGTCAGTTCGTGATGCACGACCAGCTCGCCCGCTTGCGCGGGCAAGGCGAACAGCTGCCGCAGCACGACACCCAGTGGCTCCGCCGCCCAGGTCGTGCGGCGGCCGGTATCGGTGACCTCGGCGGTGACGGCTTCGGACACCAGCGGCAGGTCGAGCAAAGCCGCCAGGGCCGAAGAGTTTTCGGTGTCGCCCGCCACCAGTCGATCCGGCGGTACCGCCAAGCCGAACCACGGGCGATCGAGGATGAAGGCGTCCGCCGGATCGACCACGGCGCCGGTGAGCACGCGCACGCGATCGGGTGGTTGCAGGTCGGCGAGATCCAGCAGATCCGCGGCGACGGCGGCCGCCAGGCGGGCATGGGTACGCGAAACGACTTCCGGCGAAGGTGTTCTCGATGGGTCCGCGAGCGCGTCCAGTAGCGCGGCAGCCAGCTCGTCGGTGATCGTCCCGGGATCGGCGAGGACCCCGCGGCAAGCGTCCGGGTCGACACCGGCGACAGCGAACACCGGTAACAGCCCGTCGAACTCGGTGTCGGCGGGATGGCGGAAGAGTCCCAACGGGGTGCTGTCGATCCGTGCGTATCTGCGCAGCCACCACGCGGTGTAGCCGTCGGCGTCGGCCAGCAGGCGGCGGGCGCGCGGCGCGAGGGCCAACTGCCGCAACGCTTCCGGCCAGGCGGCGTCATCGATCAGGTCGAGGTCGCGGACGGCGACCAGCTCCGGCGGATCGTCCGGCAGCGTGGACCACCAGTGTTCCTCGTCGTCCAGATCGTGGTCCGGACCGGTCGGATCGGCCTCGACGATCAGACCGAAATCCCAGCCGACGCCGACGGCGCGCAACGCCTCCGCGCCGTAGCGCTCGACCAGTTCCGGGTCGGCCGTGCCGAACGGCGCGTCGGGCACGAGCAGGTCGCGCAGCGGCGCGCCGGGCAGCAGCAGTTCGTCGGCCGGCCGCGATTCACCTTCCGTGTCGGGCAATTCGAGCAGCCTCAGCCAGCAAGGCAGTGCCTCCGGAGCCGCGTGCGCGGCCAGACGCAGGATCGCATCGGCGGTGTCGGGGTCGTCCGGGTGATCCTCCAGCTCGGCGCGCAAGCCCGGATCGGTCAGGAGATCCTCGGCGGTGGCCGACCGCGCGCCCAGCCGAGCCAGCAGGGGATGCGCGGCCTCTGGATGCGCCAGCCTGGCCCAGTGCACCGGAATCGCGACCTCGAGCTGATCGTCCAGTATCACGGTGCGTGGCCCGGTAACGAGCCTGCCGTCGGCCAGCGGCACCGCCAGCGCGCCCAGTTCCTCCGCGGTGAGCGGATCCACCACGAACGGTTCCAGGGCGGTATAGAACTGCCGCCACCAACTCGGCGGCCGCTCCAGCCCCCCGGACAATTCCGCGAGCCGCGCCAATCCGAGCCGGTGCACATCCAGCACACCCATGGCCTCGGTGTGCGCCCGCCCGGAGAGGTCCGGGATGACCAGCGGACCGGCCACCTCGTCGAGCAGGGCAGCCAATTCCGCGGTCAGTCCGGCGAAGACGTAGGCGCGGGTGGGGACAGCCACGTCCTGCGGGTGCGGCACTACGGCGGCCGACGACGACCCGGCGATGTCGGACGGAATCCGTTCGCCGGACACCGATGTGCTGCCGGGTCCGGCGGTCCGGTCTTCGACCGTCCCGGCGCTCAGCAGGTTTGGCGACTCGATCGCCGCATGTGGCGCATCGGCGTCGAGGCCCCATGCTTCGACGTGGGCCACGGCAGGCGATTGTTCTTGCGGCAGCGCGTCGTCCGCTTCGTGAGGGGCGAGGGTGTTCGATCCGGCGTAACCCTCGGTGAAGGGCCCGAGTTCGGCGGCGAGCTGCCCGGCGTCGACCGGGCCTTCGTGCGTGCGCCGGTGGGTGGCGACCACGGGCAGCCATGGTCGCGTTTGCAATTCGCGCAGCAGTGCTTCGCGCAGCAGACCATCCGCCTCGCTGCGAGCGAAACCGGGCGCGGGGACGAGCACGAGCCGGTCGCGGGGTGGAAGGGCGCGAGCGAAATCCGCGTAACCGGTGGCCAGTTCGGCGAGCCGGGCGCCGGGCAGCAACCTGCGGCGATCCGGCTGCATCGGAATATCGGCGACGAGCAGCGCGGGCAGCGACAGTTCCTCGTCGGACCTGGTCGGCGCCCGCAGCACGTCGGGGGCGGCCGCCACCGGCCTGCCGTCGCGCACCGGCAGCAGCCAGCGGGCGCGCGGGGTGCGGTACTGCCACCAGGTTCGCTGCTCGCTGCCGGGGCCGTCGACATAGACCTCGTGCATGCCGTCGCCCATGTCCTCGGCACTGCTGACTAGTTCGTCCGCGCCGATGCGGATGCGGTGCAGGGCGGGCAGTTCCAAGAGCAGATCGACGGCGTCGGCGCGCATCGCGGCCAGCAGCGCGTCGGCGTCGACGTCCGCGCGCAGCCGCAGCACGACCTCGGTGTCGAGACCCGCCGCCGGTCGCGCCTCGGTCGGCCAGGCCAACCGCAGCACCGGAGGGGCGAATTCACCCGTGTCCACGGCGGGCGTTCGAATCTCGTTGTGACGCAGAGCTTCGCGGGTCTCCGCACGGGAGAACCGCAGCGATCCGGAGGCCGAACGGAATTCGATGTCATCACTCACCGCGAGCACGGCGGTGAAACCGACGCCGAACCGGCCGACCGTCCCGTCGTCGGATTTCCCCGACGCGCGCAGAGCGGTGAGCGCGTGCACACCGGAGATATCCAGCGGCGCACCGGTATTGCCGATGTGCAGGGCACGGCCGTCGAGGCGGACGACGACGGCACCGGCCACGCCCGCCTTGCGCGCGGCGTCGGCGGCGTTCTGCGCCAACTCGGTCAGCAACCGGTCGCGGTAACCCGCGCGCACCAGGTCGTTCTCGGTGGCGGCGTCCTCCCGCAATCGCGTCGGGGAATCGCGCCATGCGGCGAGCACGGCCGCTCGCAGCGCCGAAGTGCCGAACGGATCGGCGGCCTGGCTCAGCTGCGCGGCGATGACTGGATCTCCGGCTGTGCCTCGGCCTCTGGCACGTCACCGATGCCCGAATCACTGTCCGACTCGGCGACCGGCGCGTCCCCGGTGCTGGGCTCCGGGCCGCGGGGTGCGTCGGCGGACGAAGCGCCGGGCTCGACATTCGACTCGGGCGAATCAGATCCGGTCGTGCTCGCTGGCGCGGATTCGGCTTCCGCGGCGGCCGACTCGCCGGGAACCGACGACCTTTCCGCGGAACCCGGCTGCCGGTCCTCGCTCACCGGGAGAACAGCGTCCTCCGCGCTCGACGCGGCGGTATGCGACTCGGCGGGCTGGGACGCCGACTCGCTCGATCCCGCCGCGGACTCCGTAGCCACTGTCCCGGCCTCGGCCGGATTCGACGGCGTTCCGGGCTCCGCGGCACTCTCGGTGGAGACGCCGGAGTTCTGTGCATCGACCGGTGCGGGCCGCATGGCCTCCACAACGTCCGAACCACCCGCACCAGCAGCGGGGCTGCCTGCCGTATCGCCGGTGCCGAGAGTTGAACCGGTGCCGATTTCGGCCTCGGTCACCTCGGGATCGGTAGTCACCGTGCTGTCGGCGGGCTGGGCGCTCGGGGGCTCGGGGGCAGTGCTTCCCTCCGCTACAGCGGTGTTCTGCTCCGCCGCGTCACCTTCGACAGGCACAAGCCCTTCCGCGACGCCGGGCTCGGCAACGGCGGGGTCCTCGGTCGCGTCCTGCGCGAGAGCAGCGTCTCGGGCGACGACCGCATTCTCGGCGACCGCACCCGAATCACCAACCGCAACACCCTCGGCGGCCGCAGCAGCCTTCGCGACCCCTGCGTCCTCGACAGCCGCGGAACTCGCAGCGACAGGAGCGGTCTCGATTCCCGCGGACTCCTCGGAGACATCCACGTTCTCGACGTCCGCAGCGTCCCCGGCCGGCGCTTCGCCGTCGGCGACTTCCGCGCCCCCGACCACCGCAGCGTCCTCGGCAATCCCCGAGTCCACGCGGGTCTCGGTCGTCTTCGTCGCGTTCTCTGCCTGCCCGGTGACCACACCGCGGCGACCGCCGCCCGCGGACGAGTCCTGCCGGGCGCCGCGAGGTTGCTCTGTTCCGAGCGAGATCAGCTCGATGGCCGCGTCGTCGTACGCCTCGTAGAGCGGGGACCCGCCGCCGGTGGGCATCTCGGTATCCGAATGCGCGCCGCAGCCGTAGGCGACATGGACAACCTGCCCGTCCGCGCCCATGACGTTGCCGCAGACACCGAACGCGGCGCGCAGCGCGCCCGCCAGTGGCAGATAGAAGCCGCAGCTCCCGCAGGTGGCGGACGCGGCCTTGGCCATCTCCGAGTCGGGACCGTGCTCGGCGTACCAGCGCTCGGCGGCCAGTTCGCGCCCTTCCCTGCTCAGCACCTTGGTGCGGCCGAGACCGACCTCGTAGGCCACTTCGTCGACCACCGGATCGCCGGTCGCGACATAGCCGGGCACCAGGCGCGGATCGCCGGCGGGCGGGGCGAGCAGGTCGCCCGGCGCGAGATCCCCCGGACGAACTCGCTGCTCCCAGGGCACGAACTCGGGCGCGACCAAGGCCTCGGGCCCGGGTAGCAGCGCGGACTCGCTGACCGTCGCATGCCCCGCGCCGGGCGGGGCGGCCACCACGACCGCCCACTGCCACCCGCGATAGCCGGGCAGCGTGGCCTCGAAACGGTGGGTCGCCGCGCTCTCGTCCTCGGTGATCACGCCGAGGTGCGCTCCGACAGCCGACGGTTCCAACTCCAGGAGCGCACGGCGGGCCAGGTCTACGGCATCGGCCAGAATCGGCCGCACGCCGGACTCCGAAACAGAAACTGCGCTCACGGCCTACATTTTGCCGTATGAAGCGCAATCGGCGTGCGTTGGCCATCGGTGTGCTGGTCGGTCTGCTGGTCGCGGGTGGATGCGGCCCCGCCGACGAGGCGGCATCCAGGATGAAAATCGAGGTGCTCGGCACCCGGCCACACGATCCGAAAGCGTTCACCCAAGGTCTCGAGGTCGACGGCGACGTCCTCTACGAGGGCACCGGCCTGGCGGGCGCGTCGAGCGTGCGGGCCTCCCGGCTGACGACCGGCGCGGAACTGGCCAGGACCGAGTTGCCCGCCCCCTACTTCGGCGAGGGCATCACCCTCACCGGCACCACACTCTGGCAGCTCACCTGGCATGACGGCGTGGCCATCGCCCGGGACCCGGCCACGCTCGCCGAGCGTGGCCGGGTGCGCTACGACGGCGAAGGCTGGGGCCTGTGCGACCGGCGTGGACGGCTGGTCATGAGCGACGGCACCGACCGGCTCACCTTCCGTGATCCGGTCACCTTCGCCCCGACCGGCTCGGTTGAACTGACCAGCCACAACGGCGCGCGCCTCAACGAGCTCGAGTGCGCGGCGGACGGGTCGGTCTATGCCAACGACTGGCCCACCGACACGATCCTGCGCATCGACCCGGACTCCGGCGCGGTGCTCGGGACCGCCGACGCCACCGGTCTCCTTCCCGCGACCGACCGGACTCGGGCCGACGCCCTCAACGGCATCGCCCAACTGCCCGGCACCGATCGGTTCCTGATCACGGGCAAGAACTGGCCGACCATGTTCGAGGTCCGCTTCACACCCGCCTGAGCGCGTTCCCGCGTCCGCGACGATGATCACTTTCCGCCGCCACCTCGGAGCGCGCGTGAACGCTCAGCACGGGAGTGCGCCAGAATTGGAGTCGTGACTACTCCCCGCGAACCTTCCGGTCCCGACCGTGATCGGTGGGAAGGCGAGGAGTCCCCGCCGTTCGATCGGCATCCCGGTTTCGACCGGTACCCGCCACCCAACCCACCGCGACGGCGCGGGCCACTGCCGCCGCTGCGACGCGGACGCGCCTCCGAGCGGCACGACCAGCAGATTCCACCGCCGAGTCCGCGCCGGGAAGCGCCACGTCCTCCGGAACCGCCGCGTACCAAACCCCTCCCGCTCGGAAGTGACCCCGAGCAAGCGGCCGCCGCCGACCATGAGCGCCGCCGCGTCTTCCCGCACCGGCCGCACACCGAACCGCCGGGCCGGGCCGAACCCGACTATCCCGAGACCGCCGTCCAGGATCAGGTCGAGCCGCCCGAAAGCCCGGCTCCGTCCGGGACGCGACGACTGCCGCGCAAACTCACGGTCACCCGGGTGGCCGCCATGCGCGGCAGAGAACTCACCGAGAAGGGCATCGCGACCTTTCAGCGCGCGGCCAAGGCCGACGGCGCGGATAAGTCGGGCCTCACGGCGCTCACCTACGCGACCATGGCCAACTTCGCCCTCGACGCCGCCATCGCGGTGGCGCTGGCCAACACCTTGTTCTTCGCCAGCGCCACCGCGGAGAGCAAGACGAACGTCGCGCTGTACCTGCTGATCACGATCGCGCCGTTCGCGGTGATCGCCCCGCTCATCGGCCCGATGCTCGATCGGCTCCAGCGCGGTCGCCGCCTGGCGCTGGCGACGTCGTTCGCGGTGCGCACGGTGGTCGCGGTGGTGCTGATCTTCCAGTTCGACAGCTGGGCGCTGTATCCGCTCGCGTTGTGCATGATGATCGGCAGCAAATCGTTCTCCGTGCTCAAGAGCGCGGTGACGCCCCGGGTGTTACCGCCGGACATCGATCTGGTCCGCACCAACTCCCGTCTCACGGTGTTCGGGCTGGTCGGCGGCACCATGGGCGCCGGAGCGCTGGCCGGGCTGGCCGCGGCGATCGCGGGCTCGAACGGCGCCTTGGTCTTCGCCGCGCTGATCGCCTGCGCGGGAACGTATCTGAGCCTGCGCATCCCCTCCTGGGTCGAAGTGACCGAGGGCGAGGTGCCCGCGACGTTGAGCTATCACGGCGCCGACGCGCACACCGAGGTGCTCTCCTCCGGCAAGGAGTCGCCGGTCCCGCCGCGCAAACGCAGGCAGCCGCTCGGTCGCTCCGTGGTGACCGGGCTGTGGGGCAACGGCGCCATCCGCGTGCTGACCGGGTTCCTCACCTTCTACGTCGCGTTCGTCGCCAAGGCAACCGAGCACCGGCCGGTGCAGCAAGCCCTCATGCTCGGCGCGGTCGGCGCGGCCGCGGCCATCGGCAATTTCACGGGCAATGCCACGGGCGCCCGTCTCAAACTCGGCAGACCCGCGCTGATCGTGGTCGGCTGCACGGCGGCGTGCGCGCTGGTGGCGCTGTTCGCGACGTTCACGAACAATCTGCTCGGCGCGGCGGCCGCCGCCTTGGTCGCGTCCGCGACGAGCGCGCTGGCCAAGGTGTCGCTGGACGCCTCCATCCAGGACGATCTGCCGCCGGAGTCGATCGCCTCGGGTTTCGGGCGGTCGGAGACCGTACTGCAGCTGAGCTGGGTCATCGGCGGCGCGGCCGGGGTGCTGCTGCCGACGGAGTACTGGAAGGGCTTCGCGGTGGTCACCGCGGTACTCGTGCTCGGCTTGGTGCAGACTTTTCTCAGCTTCCGCGGCCACTCGTTGTTACCCGGCCTCGGCGGCAACCGTCCCCAGCACGCGGAGCAAGAGGTGCCTGCCTCCCGGCCGCACGGGTACCCGGCGAGCGCACCTCGCGCGCAGGGTCCCGCACCGCGCGGCGGCGACACCACACGCAGTCAACGAGGGCAAGGAGACCCGATCTGGTGAGCAAGGTCAACGCACGCACGATCGCCGCGCTGGTCGCGGCCGCCCTGCTCGTGCTCACCGTCGCCTTCGCGGGCGTTCTGGCGGTGCTGATCCGCGACGCCGACGAACCCGACGTCACCCTCACCGCCTACGCGCACGGCAAGACGGTCACCGTGCGGCCGTTCAGCTACTGCGCGGTGACCATGCAGGACTGCCGCATCCTGCCCGAGGACAACGTGCCCGGTACGGTGTTCACGGCGCTGAACTGCGCCCCCGATACGCCGGACTGCCACCGCGGCCGCACCGCCGAGCTGGAAGTACCCGCCGGTTACCCCTTGCAGCTGTCGCTCCCGAAGAAGGTCGCCGACGCGCCCTGGCTCGCACAGCTGGTCTACCTCTTGCCGAACGGCGAGAAGGTCGACCAGGTGATCAGCCGGAACGACTATCCCGACCGCGCCATGGCCCTGACCATCGACTCCCAACCGGAGCCCGATCTGCGCCTCATCGGCGTCGAGTTCCAGCTGCCGATCCTCGCCCGTGACGAAACGGGCCGGGAGTTCTACGTGCCGCACGCCACTTGGTCCATCAACACGGCGTAGCGGCGACTCCGGGCGCCGGTCTCGATGATCGTCCGCCGCAAACCCGGTAGGCCGCCGCGGACGACGTCGAAGGCTTGCCCATGAGCGCCGGTGCGCGCCGAGCGTGCGACGGCACCGACGCGCTCCGAGGAGTCGGACCCGACTGACGACCTGCTGCCGGTACGCCGCGTATCCGGGAGTCGCTGCGCCGCACCGACGAATCGACGGCCGAGGTCGACGCGTTGAACCGCCGTGGCGGCGCGGCCGAATCGGCCGAGCAGATGAACGTCTCGTCGCCCGGGAACGGCGCGGTAGGTGTCGTCCAGCGCCCGCGTAACTCGCCGCGGGCCGAAAACTACCGGTCCAGCTCGCGAGCCACCGCGCGAACGACTTCCGAGATGCGTTGGGCAGTCTTGCGATCCGGGTACTTGCCCTTGCGCAGATCCGGCTGCACCTTCGCCTCGAGCAAGGTGATCATGTCCTCGACCATGCCGTGCAACTCGTCCGGCGTGTGATTGCGCGCGGCAGGCTCCTTGCGCGAGTTGCGTTCCTGGCCCTGCCGGACCGACGGCGGCGTCTCGAGCAGCTTGAGACTCAGCGCCTGAGGCCCGCGACGGCCTGCGGCCATGCCGAATTCGACACGCTGGCCGGGCTTGAGGCCCTCGACACCTTGGGGCAGCGCGGACGAGCGGACGTAGACGTCCTCACCCTCGTCCTGGGAAAGGAAGCCGAAGCCCTTTTCGACGTCGTACCACTTCACCCTGCCGGTCGGCACTGCGCTCACCCGTTCGTCATCGAGAACTCGGACCCCAACGGCCCGAGCACATTTGTCCACCGGGCCGATCCGCGACCGGCCCTTTCCTGTGCGAAAAGAACGCGCCCAGCACGATTGCAGGACGCGATTGCCATCGAGTCTACCCCGGTGCGAATAACGCAAGCACATCAGTTTTACCGTCGAGCCGTGACGAACTCTTCCGCTCCGACCCCGACTGGCGGCGCCCCTCGACGGCGCGGCGATTGGTTGCTGCAACTCGCGCTCACCCTGTTCGCGCTGGGATTGCTGGCGATCGTCGTCATCTTCGCGATCCCCTTGCTGACCGATGGCGAGCCAGGGCTGTGGCTCTATTTCGGGGCACTGCTCGCGCCGCTGGGCTTCGTGCTCGCGCTCGTCTTCGCGCTGCGCTCCGGGCGCAGGTCCCGGTAGAACCGGAGAACACGCCTCCGATCCGACACAAAACCGGTTACCCGACGCGATCGTTACCCACTCGAGGCTGTGATCCTCGTCACATTACGAGTAGGTCACGGGGCTGTGGCGACGCGCGCCGCAGGGGACCGCGACTTCTCTAGCTGCGCGAAGGCGCCTTACCCATCCGATACCGCGTCGAGACCCGTTGGTACACGCCGGTTACCAAATAGTGATTTTTCCCGCCGTTCGTCGTACCGTCTTATCCAGCCGGGACACCCGGCGACCACCGGCCCGCCGCACCGAGCCTCGCCCCGCGGGTACCGGAACCCCCGACGGAAACGTAGGGGCGAGGGCGGAACGGACGACCTCTCAGTCCGAACCAGAACCGAAGATGTCGCAGGTGCGTCGAGAGGAAGACGAACCCGATATGAGTGGACGCCATCGCAAGCCAAGCTCGACCGGTCGCACGGTAGCCAAGGTTGCCGTCACCGGTGCCATCATCGGCACCGCTGGTGTGGCTCTCGCAGGCAACGCCAGCGCGGCACCCGACTCCGACTGGGATCAACTCGCGCAGTGCGAGGCCGGCGGCAACTGGGGCATCAACACGGGCAACGGTTTCCAGGGCGGGCTGCAGTTCTCGCCCAGCACTTGGCGCGCCCACGGCGGCCAGGAGTACGCCGCCTCGGCAAACCAGGCCAGCCGCGAACAGCAGATCGCGGTCGCCGAAAAGGTCCTCGCCTCGCAGGGCTGGGGCGCTTGGCCCTCCTGCTCCTCCAAGCTCGGCCTGAGCAGCGCGCCCAGCCAGCGCTCCGCGCCCGCCCCCGCCGAGACCCCGCGCTGGAACCCCGCGCCGCAGGCCGCCCAGGCCGCGCCGGCGGACAGCTCGCAGCAGATCTTCTCGGCCGTCGACCGCGCCCTCGAGGTGGTGCAGAGCCAGGGCGTCCAGGTGCCCAAGGAAGCTCTGGACTTCTTCAACGCCGCCAAGTCCAGCGGAGCCACCCTCGACCCCGCGATCGTCAACTTCTACGAGGCGAACAAGGGCCTGTTGCCCTCCTGATCGCCACCCGTCGTGGAGAAGGGCCCCGCATCATCAACGATGCGGGGCCCTTCTTCGTAGCCGAGAACGTTCCGGTCGCGCGCTCAGCGGTTGATCACCGTGTTCGGGTGCATGTAGGGCAACTGCTCAGCGGGTACCGGGAACTCGGTGTCCTCGCCGTAGGGCGAGAGGCCACCGGAGCGGGCCGCAGAGAGCTCGGTGACCGCGTGGTCACCGTCGGCTACCTTCGGCCAGCCGTTGTCGACGTAGGATTTCTTCGATTTGTTCACCACGGACCCATTTTGGCACGAGCCGCTCCGCGCGGATGCGCCGCGGCCCGCACGCCGCGGCCCGCACCGCCTGACCTCGGCGGGCGACCGCCCAGCATCGTAGGCTGGATCGGATGACCGTGACCGACTCCCTTGCCGGATGGCTCGGTGCCCGCAGTGATGCCCAGCTCGTGACGCTGCTGCAGCTTCGGCCCGACCTGGCCGTGCCGCTGCCCTCCTCCATGGCCGTACTCGCCGCCCGCACCGAACAGCGGGCGTCGGTGTTACGCGCCACGGAGGACTTGAACACGCTGGAATTCGCCCTCGTGGAAACCCTTGCGGTGCACGGGGCGACGCATCCCGACCGCGGCCCGCTCCACCGCGCCGAACTGCATGTGCAATTGTGCGAACGGGTACCGGCCGCCGCGATCGACAACGCGCTGGAGCGGCTGACCACTCGCGCGCTGATCTGGCTCGACGCCGAGCAGGGACTTCATCTGATCCCGGCGGCCGCCGAGGCGTTGCCGTGGCCGATCGGCACCGCGACCGAGATCCCCGACGCTCTCACCGAACCCGAGGTGGTCGCGGCGCTCCCCGAACTCGCGCCCGCCGAACGTGCCCTGCTGGACAAGCTGGCCGCGACGGGGCCGCGCGGCCGCACCAAGGACGCCGCGCCGGGCACTCCGGCCGACCGGCCGATCCAGCGGCTGCTGGCGCGCAGGCTGCTGCACTGGGTCGATGACGAGACCGTGGAGCTTCCGGTCACGGTCGGCCAGGTGTTGCGCCGGGAACCGGTCACCCACCCGCATGCGCTGACACCGCCGCACCCGCAGACCGCCAAACTCACACCCGCCGACGTGAACGCGGTCGCGGCGGGCGAGGTCGGCGAGCTGCTGCGGCACTGCGCCGCCGTGCTCGAGGTGCTCGGCCAGGTCCCCGCTCCTGCCTTGCGCGCGGGCGGCCTGGGCGTCCGGGAGCTGCGCCGCATCGCCAAGCAGGCCGGTGTCGACGAGCAACGGGCAGGTTTGCTGGTCGAACTGCTGGCGGCCGCGAAACTGATCGAGAAAGGTTTGCCGGACCCTCCACCCGACTTCGATACGACCGACGACTTCTGGGCGCCGACGCCGCTCGTGGACGCCTGGCTGGAATCGCCGCCCGCGCGGCGCTGGGCCGCGCTCGGACTAACCTGGCTCGATCTGGATCGGATGCCGTGGATGATCGGCATGCGCGATGCCAACGACAAGCCGCTGGCGGCGCTGTCGCTGGAGCTGCGCACCCCGAACGCGCCGCGCGATCGGCGCGCCATTCTCGGCCTCCTCGCGGAATACCCGTCCGGTACGGCGCTGGGCCCGGCGGACATCGGCCGGGTGCTGGCCTGGCAGCAGCCACGCAGGCGCAGGAACTTCCGGCCGGAGGTGGTCGACCAATCCCTGGCCGAGGCGGCGGCGCTCGGGTTCGTCGGCCGCGGCGCGCTCGGCTCAGCGGCGCGGGCGCTGCTGCACGCGGCGCCGACCAGCGTGGCCGACGCCGAGGCGGAGATGGAGGCGGCGCTGCCGGAGCCGGTGGATCACTTCTTGGTGCAGGCGGATCTGACGGTGATCGCGCCCGGCCCGTTGACGGCCGACCTCCAGCGGCGCGTCGCTCTCGTCGCCGACGTCGAATCCGCGGGCGCCGCAACGGTGTACCGGATCGGCGAGTTCTCGGTGCGTCGAGCTCTGGACGCCGGCTCGACGGCGGCCGAACTGCACGCGCTGTTCGCCGCGCATTCCCGCACGCCGATCCCGCAGGCGCTGACCTATCTGATCGATGACGTGGCCCGGCGCCACGGTCAGTTGCGGGCGGGCATGGCGCAGTCGTTCATCCGCAGCGACGACCCGGCGCTGCTGGCCCAGGTGCTCTCCGCACCGGTGGCGCGCACGCTCGCACTGCGATCCATCGCGCCGACCGTCGCCATCGCCCAGGCGCCGCTGGGCGAACTGCTCGAGCAGCTGCGCGCGGCCGGTTTCGCTCCCGCGGGTGAGGACTCGGCCGGTGCGATCGTCGACCTGCGCCCGCGTGGCGCGCGGATCTCGGTGCGGCCGGCCGCGCGGCAGCCGTATCGGCCGACACCGCCCAGCACCGAGCAGCTCGAATCGCTCGTCACCGAACTGCGCGCGGGCGAACGCGCCGCCAGCGCCCGCGCGAGTCACGCGGTGCGCCCGGACGGCACGCGGACCAACACCGCCGCCACCCTCGCCCTGCTCCAGCTGGCGGCGCGGGTGCGGCGGTCGGTGAACATCGGCTACGTCGACGCCCAAGGGGTCGCCACGCAGCGGGTGGTGGAACCGTTGAAGGTGGGCAACGGGCAACTGGACGCGCTGGACCCGGTCACCGGCGCGGTCCGGCACTTCACACTGCACCGGATCGCGTCGGTCGCCCTGCTGGAATGATCGGCTCTAGGGCTTGCCCGTGCAGAAGGTGACCTTGGGGTCGGATTCGATGAGCCGGAAGCTGTCGGCGTCGTCGCCACACAGCAATTCGTCCGCCTTGCCGTCGATCCGCTTCAGCACCTTGAAGGTGGCGTCCGAGGACGCGCAGTCGACGTGCTTGTATCCGGTCGTGCTGCTCTCGCTGTAGCAGCTACCTTCCTTGAAGTTCGGCGCCAGGCACAGGAACGCGGTGGTGCCGCCGCCCAGGGTCTCCTCGTAGGAGGTGTAGTCGGCGGCGCAGTCGGTCTTCTTGTCGTAGGACTGCGCCACTTTGTACACGGCCTTGTCCGACGAGCAGTCGACCGGTTCGGTCTTGGAATCGACGGCCGAGCTCTCGATGACATTGATGCAGTCGCCGACTCCGGCCTTGGCGGTGTCCGACTTGCTCGCGTCACCGATCAACGAACAGCCGGTCACCGTGACCACCACGGCGGCCACCGCGACGAGGGCGAGCACGACCCGTGCCAGCAGCCTCGCTCCTGGAAACTTCACCTGAAAACCTCTCTGACCGAACACGTTCACGGGCTCGTGAACGCGGTGAGAATACCCGCACGACCAGAGCGGCCGCATCAGCTCACCGGGTGACCTCGAGCAGCGCGCTAGTAGCTGTGCGTGCCGTAGAGCCCCATGAGCGCATAACCGAGGATGCTGGGGAGCAGACGGCCGAGCAGCAGGAACGCAGAGTAATTCACTAGCAACGCCTTTCGCGTGTTCGATACAACTGGACCCTTGTCCGGTATGCGGAGTGTGTCGTCGCCCGAGACCGGGTCGTTACGCTTGGGCAGTATGACGGTCGAGGACGTCGCACGCGACCTCTACGGGCTGACGCCCGGAGAGTTCGTCGCGGCGCGCACGGACCGGGCGGCCGCGGCCAAGCAGGCGGGCGACAAGCGGCTCGCGGCCGCCATCGGCAAGCTGCGTAAACCCACCCTGACCGCGTGGGCGGCGAACCTGCTGTCCCGCTCGGCGGCCGACGACGTGGCCGCCCTGCTGCGTCTCGCCGCGGCCTTGGCCGCCGCTCAGCGAAAGCTCTCGGCCGACCAATTGCGTGACCTGACCGTGCAGCGCCGGCAACTGGTCAACGCGCTCGCCGAGAAGGCGGCCGCACTCGCCGCCGGACAAGGGCATCCGGTCGGTGACGATGTCGTCCGTGCGGTAGGCCGGACGTTGACCGCTGCGCTCGCGGACCCCGAGGTGGCCGATCGGCTGCGCACGGGAACGCTCGTCACGGCCGCGAGCTACGAGGGCTTCGGGCCGAGCGGACCCGATCTGGTCGCGGTCCCCGAACCGGCCACGCGACCCCGACGAGCGGCATCGCGGCAGAAGCAGGACGACAGCGCACATCGCGAACTGGCGGACGCCCAGGACGCGCTCGACACCGCCCGCGCCGCGGAGGAATCGGCACGCTCGGCCTTCGACGACGCGACCGGCGAACTGTCCGCGGCCGAGGAACGCGTCGCCGCGTTGCGCGACGAGCTCGAGCGCGCCGAACAGCAGCGGCAGTTCCGCAAGTCGGCCGAGCGGACGGCCGGAGACGAACTCCGTGCTGCGCGACGGCAGCTGGAGCGGGCCGAACGCAGGGTCGCGAAGGCCACGCAACGCGTGCGGGACGACTGACGAGTCAGCTGAGCAGGGCGCCCGGGAACAAATACTCCTGCGGTGGCGGCGCGGTCGTGTTCAGCCACGCGTGGAAGAAGCCGGTCAGGTCCGTGATCGATCGGGACTGTACGAAAGCGCGGAACTCCGGCATCGAGGCATTGCCGTAGGCGTGCGCGGCGAGGAAGTCCCGAATGGCCGGGAAGAACACCTCGTCGCCGATCTGCTTGCGCAGCGCGTGCAGGAACAGCGGGCCGCGGTAGTAGACGGAGGTGAACTCCTTCCCGGCGCCGGGGTTCTCCAGCGGGATGTTCCAGAACCTCTGGTTGTCGTGATACTTCCGGATGGTCTCGCGGTAGTCGTCGTCGACGTTCTTGCCCTCCACCCGCTCCGGCCACAGGTAGTCGGCGGTATAGCTGGCGAAGCATTCGTTCAGGCAGATGTCCGACCACTGACGCACCGACACCCAGTCGCCCCACCACTGGTGTGCGATCTCGTGCACGACGGTCTGCAGATCGGTCTTCGGCGCGTAGAGCGGGCGGGTCTGGGTCTCCAGCGAGAAGGTGATGTCGGCGTCCAGGTAGATGCCTCCCGCCGCCTCGAACGGATAGGGCCCGTAGAGCTTCTCGGAGAAGTCGAGGATCTCCGGCAGGCGCTGCTCGAGTTCACGGTGGCGATCCTTCGTGTTCGGCGCGAACGCGCTGACCAGCGGAGTGCCGTCGGCCCTGCGCTGCTCCAGGTAGTCGAACTTGTCGATCGCGACGGTGGTCAGGTAGCCGAGCACCGGCTTGGCGTTGACCCAGCGAACCGTCCGCTTGTCGCCGTGCACCGCGTTCTCGGTCCGCACACCGTTGGAGACCACCTCCCACTCGGCGGGAACGGTGGCGTTCAGGGTGAACGTGGCCTTGTCCAGCGGGGTGTCGTTGAGCGGATACCAGCTGGTGGCCGAATGCGGCTGCCCCGCGACGAACGCGCCGCCGCTGGGCGCGAAGGTCCACCCTTCGCCTTCGGTGTTCACCGCGGGGCCCGCGTAGTCGACGGTGACGGTGAACGGCAGGCCGGGCAGCAGCGGGAGCAGCGGCGTCACGGTCAACTCGTGCTCGCCATTGCGGTCGAAGCCGGCGGGCTGCCCGTTCACCGACACCATGCGCACCTCCGGCCCCGCGAAATCGAGGTTGAACACGCGCAGGGCCTGCGTGGCGTGCGCGGTGATCGTGGCGGTGCCGGTCAATGCGCGACTCGGTGGGTCGTAATCGATGCCGACGTCGTAGTGATGGGCGTCGTAGCCGCCGTTGCCGTCGAGCGGATAGTACGGATCCCCCAGGCCGGGCGCGCCGACCAGCGGGTCCGGGGGCGGGTCCGCGTGCGCGCGCAGCCAAGGCGCCGCCACGAATACGCACGCTACCGCGACGCACATCCGGCCGGACAACCTCATACGAACGACCACCCCTCTCCACCCCGCCTCTTGCCGGTACCGGCGCACCGACTTCGCTGGATGGTAACGGCTTCAGTCGCCACTTCCGGTCAGCGCCACCGACGCGCCGACACCGAAGATCATCACACCGCCCGCGCCTCCGACCGCCTCCAGCCTGCGCGGCGACCTGGCGAACCAGGACCTCGCCGAGGCGGCCAGCAGCGCCCAGGCACTGTCGGAGACCAGCGCGATGGCCAGGAAGACGGTGCCGAGCAACAGGAACTGCCATGACAGCGAACCCGCCGCCGGATCGGCGAAGTGCGGCAGCACGGCGGAGAAGAAGACGATCGCCTTGGGATTCGTGAGCCCGACGATCGCGCTCTGGCGCAACACGCGCGCATGGGAAGCCGGTTCGATCGTGGCGCCCAGCGCCACGCGCAGCGCCGAGCGCTGCCGAATCGCCTGGACTCCCAGATACATCAGATACAGCGCGCCCGCGAACTTGACCACGGTGAGCGCCAGCGCCGACGCCGTGAGCAAGGTGCCCAGCCCGATAGCGACCAGGACCAGGGCGACGTAGACGCCCACGGCGTGCCCGAGCACCGAGAGCAACGCCGCGCGCCGCCCGAGCGTGAGCGCGCGACCGATGGTGAACAGCACACCGGGCCCGGGCACGACGATGATGACGAAAGCGGCGGCGACGAATGCCAGCAGATCGGACGCTGGAACCATCTTTCGAGTGTAGGCGCCCGCGCACCGGCGAAAGTGGACGTTGTCGCAGCCGGATCAGGAGCCGAGTTCGCCCGGCAGGTGGTGCGGGTCGAGCAGCAGGCGTTTCGCCGCGGAGCGCCGCACCTTCTCGGCGAGCGCGAGATTGTCGGTGAGCAACCGCCACTCGGCCTCGCTGATCGCGGCGCGGGCGCGGGCGATGACGGCATCGTCGGTGGTGCCCCAGGCGATCGGCATGGCGCTCACCGACTGCCAGCGCTCACCCACCTGCCGCGGCGCCCGATCGGTACGCACCGCGACCGACGGCACACGCTCCCCCGCCTTGGCCTCATGGCCCGGGAGGGCATGGACTTTACGGGTCACCAACGCGAAACGCGGCTCACTCGTCTCCGGCGTGGACACGTCGACCAAGGCGAGCAGCACCACACCGGAGGGGCGAGCCTCGGAAATCACCGCGGGGATCAACTCACCGTCGGCGTACAGCTTGTCGATGCTGGAATGCCACGGCGTCCACAGGGCGACCCACAGCGCCGTCACCGCGCCGAGCGCGAAGGCGATCGCGAGCAGATACGCCCAGGGGTGATTCAGCCAGATCAGGAACGCCGTCCCGGTCGCCGCGACGACCGCGGCGGCGATCGCCAGGAAACGCAGGCGGCGGAGGTCGGCGAAGACTTCGTTGACCGCATGGGCATGCCTGCGGTCCACCGCGAATTCGAAGCGTCGCACGCCCTTATTCCTAGCACAGTTTGCGGAGGCAATGCCTCCGCTTATCCGATGGCGGGGCCGAGCAAGTCGTCGGCATCCGTGATGCGGTAGGCATACCCCTGTTCGGCGAGAAAACGCTGCCGATGTGCGGCGTATTCGGCGTCGAGGGTGTCGCGTGCCACGACCGAATAGAAATGCGCCTGGCCTCCGTCGTGTTTCGGGCGCAGCAGCCGGCCGAGACGCTGCGCCTCCTCCTGTCGCGAACCGAAGGTACCCGAAACCTGCACGGCCACGGATGCTTCCGGCAAATCGATGGAGAAGTTCGCCACTTTGCTCACCACGAGCACCGGAATCTCGCCGCGCCGGAACGCGTCGAAGAGCTCCTCACGCTCCTTGGTCTTCGTCGAACCCTGGATCACCGGGGCGTCGAGCGCGGCGCCGAGTTCGTCCAATTGATCCAGATAGGCGCCGATGACCAGGGTCGGCGCGTCCTGATGCCGGGCCAGAATCGATTCGACCACAGAGATTTTGGTGTGCGCGGTGGAGCACAGCTTGTACCGCTCCTCCGGCTCGGCGGTCGCGTAGGACATCCGCTCGGCATCGGTGAGCGTGACCCTGACCTCGACGCAGTCGGCGGGGGCGATCCAGCCTTGGGCCTCGATGTCCTTCCACGGCGCGTCGTAACGCTTCGGGCCGATCAGCGAGAACACGTCGCCCTCCCGGCCGTCCTCGCGCACCAGCGTCGCGGTCAGGCCCAAGCGGCGGCGGGACTGGAGATCGGCGGTCATTCGGAAGACCGGCGCGGGCAGTAGGTGTACCTCGTCGTAGATGACCAGGCCCCAATCGCGACTGTCGAACAGTTCCAGGTGCTTGTACTCGCCTTTGGTGCGGCGCGTGATCACCTGATAGGTGGCGATGGTGACCGGGCGGATCTCCTTGCGTTCACCGGAGTACTCGCCGATCTCCTCCTCGGTGAGCGAGGTGCGCGCGAGCAGTTCGCGCCGCCACTGCCTGCCCGCCACCGTATTGGTCACCAGGATCAGCGTGGTCGCCTGAGCCTTCGCCATCGCCGCGGCGCCCACCATCGTCTTGCCCGCGCCGCAGGGCAGCACCACCACCCCGGAGCCGCCCGCCCAGAACGAGTCGGTGGCCATCTGCTGGTAGTCGCGCAGATGCCAGCCGTCGGTCGCGTAGTCGAGTTCGATCGGGTGCGCCTCGCCGTCGACGTAGCCCGCGAGGTCCTCGGCGGGCCAGCCGATCTTCAGCAGCATCTGCTTGATGCGGCCGCGCTCCGACGGGTGCACCACCACGGTGTCGTCGTCGATGCGCGCGCCGAGCATCGGCGCGATCTTCTTGTGCCGGAGTACCTCCTCCAGCACCGCGCGATCCAGGCTGACCAGCGTCAACCCGTGCGCGGGATGCTTGACCAGCTGCAACCTGCCGTAGCGGGCCATGGTGTCCACCACGTCCACCAGCAACGGCTGCGGCACCGCGTACCGGGAGAAACTGACCAGCGCGTCCACCACCTGCTCGGCATCGTGCCCGGCCGCCCGCGCGTTCCACAGTGCCAGCGGCGTCACCCGATAGGTGTGCACATGCTCCGGCGCCCGTTCCAACTCGGCGAACGGCGCGATCGCCTGCCGTGCCGCATCGGCCGACTCGTGGTCTACCTCCAGCAGCAGCGTTTTGTCACTCTGCACGATCAGCGGACCGTCGTTCACAGTCCCTCCTCAGCTAGATTCCCCGCCATTCTCCCCGACCCCTCCGACAACCTCGCAGGTTACCGGCCCTTCCCGCGAGACGCGGTGTGGCAGCGACCGGGTGTAACGCCGGAGGGGCGCGATGTCTTCCCGTGCACCGCCCGGGCGGCTCACCCGGCAGCGAGCGCGCGTTCGGCGAGCGCGCCGATCACCGGCGCGAGCGTAGTGGCGTAACCGCTGGTGAGGTGATTGTCGTCACGGTAGACGAGAGTGTTGCCGACGATGACGGGACAGCGCGCCGCGGTGCAGAACAGCGAGGTCAGGTCGGCGTACCGGCCACCGCCCGCGGTGACGGCGGCGTGCTCGGCCGCGATGCCCGCGTCGTCGACCGCGACCCGCCGGGTAGGGGCGCATGCCGTGGCGTCATCGATGTGCTCGGCGACGCACGCGGGCACAGTGGCATGCGGATCGGGAACTCCACCCAGGACGAGGACGGCCGATCCGGTGGCTCGCAGCTGGCTGACCAGGCGGTTCAGGCTGTCGATCCACGCCTGGTCGTAGGACACGAAGCCGAAGTCGCCACCGTAGCGCCGGGACATGCTCACCACGATCAGCCGCGGGCGCTCGTCCCGCAGCCGGGCCATGATCTGCCCGCGCCACTGCTCGCACTCGGTGTACACGCGGCCCAGATAGGGGCTGGTGATCGGCAGGTCGAGCAGCGGGCAGGTGACCTTGGCCATGGTTTCCAGCCGCCAGTGGCGCGCGACGGCGATCCGCTCGAACGCCGGATGCCACATCGCCGCGTGGGAATCGCCGACCAGGGCCACGGTGGCGGCCGCGTCCGTCGCACCGGACGCGCATTCGCCCTGGCCCACGTCGTGCCAGGACCGGAAGCAACCATTGTCGAACACCTCCGCCCGGTCGCCGCGCGCGCTCGCCAGGGAGGGAGTGAGGTTGGACGGAACATCACGCATGTCGGCCGAGGCGGCGACCGCCGACTGGGTCTGTGCCGTCAACTGCCCGACCGCCTCCATATATGGGTCGGTGGCAGTGGCCGGCGGGACCGGCGTGGTCAGTGTGAGACTCCGCGCCGCCATGCCACGGCCGACCGGGGTAGGCACGATCGTGAGCAACGCCAGCGCTACACAGATGGCCATCGCGGTGCTCGCGCCGCCGCACGCGAGACTGAGCGTGGCCGAGCGCTTCAACCGGTCGGCGAAGCGCACCGGATCCTCGATCAGCCGCTGAGTGAGTATGGCGAGTCCACCGGCCATGGCGACCGCGCCCAGTGCGCCGACCAGCCCGAGCGGGCGGCCGAGCACCTGCGGCGCGAGCACCAGCACCGGCCAGTGCCAGAGGTACCAGGAGTAGGACACTTTGCCGATCGCCCGCAGCTGCGGCACGGCCAGGACTCGGCCCACACCGAATCGTTCTTCGGCGCAGCCGGATACGAGCACCAGGACTGCGCCCAGCACGGGCAGCAGCGCCGCGATCCCGGGATACGGCGCCTTCTCGGTCAGCTGAACGCAAGCCGCCACGATCAACCCCAGACCGGCCCATCCCACAGTCACGGCCGCCCATCGCGGCAACCGGGACCACACGACGACCGACAGCGCCACCATGCCGCCCGCGGCCAGTTCCCACGCTCGTGCGGGCAGTGCGAAGAACGCCCACGGTGGCAGCGTCCGAGTCCAGGTCAGCGAGACCGCGAAAGAGAGCGCGGCGACCACCCCCAGGACGATCACGTACGGCAGCGGCGCGGCCGGGCCGTTTCGCCCACGCCGGACGAGCCAGGCCGTCGCGATCACCAGCGCGGGCCACACCAGGTAGAACTGCTCCTCCACGCCGAGTGACCAGAAATGCTGGAACGGCGAGGGCGGCGCGTCGCCCGCCAGGTAATCGGTGCCGTGCGCGGCCAATCGATAGTTCCCGGCATACAGCGCGCTCGCGATCCCGTCACCGAGAGCTTCGCGAGCCTGCAACGGCGGCAACAGCACGGCCGCGGCGATGGCCGTGGCGACGAGCACGAGACCCGCGGCGGGCAGCAGCCTGCGCGCACGCGCACCGTAGAACCGGACCAACTCGACCGTGCCCGTCTCGGCCGCTTCCCGGCAGAGCATTCCGGTGATGAGAAATCCGGAAATGACGAAAAAGACGTCTACCCCGACGAATCCACCGCCGATCCCCGGCACACCCGCATGAAACAACACGACGGCCAGCACCGCGACCGCACGCATTCCCTCGATATCGACCCGAAATCCCACTCTCGGCAACGCGCCTTCGAACCGGTCCACCCGCCGATTTCCCAACCCGCTGACCGTGGCCGCCATGGGCAGCATTGTCATCGGTTATCCCGACCGTGTCCCGCCGACTCGCCGCCGACATACGCCCTGGTCAGGAACTTCGAAGAACTGAGGTGGGAGCGGGCCGCCGAGTTCTCGCCGCAAACCGACGAGCCGGCAACCTATGCCGTCACGCCCGTCTCGTTTCATACTCACAGTCTCGCGGCAAGCAAGATCTCCAATCCGGAAGGCCCGAGCGAATATCGCCGTATCGGCATCGGGCGTCGATAATCTCGCCTACTGAAACGAACGGGCATCTAGAACTTTCGGAACCGACTGGCCGAGCCCCATCAGCCATCGCGAAATCCGTTGTAGTCGGCGGAATTACACACCAGTTCGAACACAGGGCGCCGACGGCGTATCAGAGCGGAACCGGCACCGGGGGCAGGTATTATGAATCAAGCGACCGGATTGCCGGACTATTGCTGGCCGAACCTTCCGACGACTGTCGGTAGCGATGGGCCGGCCCAGGTGTTCTACGTCTTCCTCGACGGCGACGAGCCACTGCAGTCGATCCGCTCCGATACGAGCAGGGAGTACTTCCACCGCTTCCGCAGTGGCGATGTGCTACGTCCGGATACGCGCCTCGAGCCGGTGCCGCCACAGTCGCCGGGAAGCACCGGATATTTCCAACCGGCTCCTTGAGTCCGCCCCGCTCATTCCCCGTCCAGCGGCTGTGAAGTGGACCGCGACAGGGCGCGGTGGGGCGGGTGAGGATCGGGGCATGATCGAGATGGCGGCGGTGGTGGGGGTTGCGGTTGCGGCGTTGGGGATGGTGCTCACGCCGGGGCCGAACATGATGTATCTGGTGTCGCGGACGGTTTCGCAGGGGCGGCGGGCAGGGTTGGTGTCGTTGGCGGGGGTGGCGGCGGGGTTCGGCGTGTATTTGGCGGCGGCGACCGCGGGGATCACCGCTGTGTTCGCGGTGGTCCCGGGCCTGTATCTGGCGGTGAAGCTGGCCGGGGCCGCGTATCTGGGGTGGCTGGCCTGGCAGGCGGTGCGGCCGGGAGGCGTCTCGGTTTTCGCACCCACAGCGCTGTCGGCAGACCCCGCCGGACGGCTGTTCACGATGGGGCTGGTCACCAACCTGCTGAATCCGAAGATCGCGATCATGTACATGGCGCTGATTCCGCAGTTCGTCACGCCGGAGCACGGCGGGGTGTGGTTGCAGAGCCTGTGCCTGGGGGCGGTGCAGATCGCGGTGGCGCTCACCGTGAACGGCCTGATCGTGCTTGGCGCGGGTGGTCTCGCTACGTTCCTCACCGGGCGCCCCAGGTGGCTGCGCATCCAGCGTTACGTCACCGGCACCATGCTCGGCACGATCGCCGCTCTCCTCGCCACCGACCGCACCCGCCCGATTCCGGCCTGAGCCCGGTCCAGGGACCAGAAGACCGGAGACCCGAGACCGGAGACCCAGGACCCGGAGGCCAGGGACCGGAGACCCAGGACCCGGAGGTCGCGTCCGGGGGCCGGGATCGGAGGCGAGGGCGGGGCGCGGAACATCCTCGACCCAGGTCGGTGAAAGTTCCTCGTCGAATCAGCGCTGATCAGTCGCGTTCGTCAAGCGATAGCGCAGTTCGGCGAATTGCCCCGCCTGCTCGACGCCGGTGAGCCGCATCCGGGAGGACAGGAGGCGCCGCGGCAGCAGCGGGGCGCCATCGCCCAAGCTCACCGGAGCCACGCTCAGCATGATTTCGTCGAGCAGGCCGGCGTCGGCGAATTGCCCGGCCAGGTCGCCGCCGCCGACGACCCAGATATTGCGATCACCGGCCGCCTCGGTCATCTCTCGGTGCACCGACTCGACCGCCCCTGAGACGAACCGGAGATTCGCGCCGGGTATCGCGGGAAGTTCCCGATGGGTGAAGACCCAGCACGGCAGGTCACCGTAGTACTCACGCCAGTTCTCCGGCGACTCGTTGGCCACCATCCACTCGTAGGTGGTCGCGCCCATGCACATGGCGCCGACCTGTGCGAGGAAGCCCGCGATGCCCGCCTGCGCCTCGTCCGCTCCGTCCACTTCGAAAAGCCAGGTGAGCGAGTTGTCCGTATCGGCGAGGTATCCGTCGAGGCTGGTCGCCGTGTAGTACTGGGTTGTCATGCCACGCACGATGCCAGCAAAACCTGACAGATCACGGCAGGGTTCGGCGAATCAGCCGCGGTGCAACCGGCGGACTCCCTCGTCCAGGGTTTCGTCGCGCTTGCAGAAGGTGAAACGCACCAGGTGATTCCAGGCGGCGACGTCGTCGGCGAACACGCTGACCGGCACCGCCGCCACGCCGACACGCTTCGGCAGTTCACGGCAGAACGCCACACCATCGGCGATGCCGAGCGGGGTGATATCGGCAACGACGAAGTAACCGCCTGCGCTCGTGTACACCCGCATCCCCATGTCGGCGAGCGCGGCGGAGAGACGAAGACGTTTCTCCGACAAAGCCTCCCGCAGCTTCCCGACCCAGCCCAGTTCATGGTTGATCGCGTGCGCCACAGCGGGCTGGAACGGCCCGCCCGCTACGAAGGTCAGGAACTGTTTGGCCGTGAGTACCCCGTCGATCAGCTCGGCAGGCCCGCATGCCCACCCGGTCTTCCATCCGGTGACGCTGAAAGTCTTCGCCGCGCTGGACACCACGATCGTCCGCTCGGCCATACCCGGCAGGGTCGCCAGGCTGATGTGCTCGGCGCCATCGTAGGTCAGGTGCTCGTAAACTTCGTCGGTCAACACCAGAATGTCCTGTTCGCAGGCAATTTCGGCGATGGCCTGCAGGTCCGCGCGCCCGAGCACGGTGCCGGTCGGATTATGCGGCGAGTTGACGATCAGCATCCGGGTGGCGGGAGTGATCGCGGCACGCAGGCTGTCCAGGTCCAGGACGAACCGGTCCCCGTCGGCCACCAAGCGTGCCGTGCGCCGCCGGGCGCCTGCCAGTGCCACGGCCGCCGCGTACGAGTCGTAGTACGGCTCGATCAGCACGACCTCTTCGCCCGGCTCGACCAAACCGAGCACAGCGGCGCTGATCGCCTCCGTCGCGCCCACGGTGACCAGGACTTGCGAGTCGGGGTCGTAGTCGGTCCCGTAGCGCCGGGCTCGGTCGTCGGCCACCGCTCGGCGCAACACCGGCATGCCGCGGCCCGGCGGGTATTGATTGAGTCCGTCGGCGATGGCGCGACGCGCCACTTCCAGCATGCTCGCGGGCCCGTCGCTGTCGGGGAATCCCTGGCCCAGGTTGACCGCGTCGTGCCGGACGGCGAGCTCGGTCATCTCGGCGAAGATGGTCGATGCGAAGGGGCGCAGGCGGGCAACGGTCTGGTGTCGCGAGGGCATAACCGGAGACTAGCCTCCTACCTCGACCTCATCGCGAACCCGGCCACGCGGGAAACCGCCGGGCCTGCGTGGGGTTGCCCGCGCCGGGCTCAACCCAGCCGGACCCCACCCAGCTTGGCTGGATTCGCCAGGTCATAGGTACCCCAGACCACTCCGTCATGCACCGTGAAGCCGACCACCCGCGCGGGGTAACCGCGCCGGCCCTCGGACGCCGAACGCGCCGCGACCCGCAGACCCAACTGCCCGTTCACCGAGACGAATTCGTAGACCGGCGACGCGTCGTCCAGCCCGTACTTGCGCACCAGGCCCAAGTAGAAACGGGCGATGCGATCCGCGCCGTGCAAGACGTTGATCGCGGTGGCGGTGGTGCCGTTGGCATCGCCGATCAGCACCGCGTCCGGATGCAGGGCCGCCGCGACGGCGGCCACGTCACCGGAGCTCAGCGCGATGAGAAAGCGCTGCACGGCGGCCTCGTGCTCGGCATCGGGGACCGGCTGCGGCGTCTGCGTCACCGCTTTGCGGGCACGAACCGCCAGTTGCCGCGCGGCGTCGGCGGAGATGCCGAGAATGTCGGCGATCTCATCGAACGGCACCGACAACCCGTCGTGCAGCACGAAGGCCACGCGCTGCGGCGGCGTCAAGGTGTCGAGCACGATCAGCGCGGCGAACCGGCACTCCTGCTTGCGCACCACGGTTTCCAGCGGGTCGGGCGCGCTCGACGGCGTGCGAGCGGTCACCACCGGTTCCGGCAGCCACTGGCCCACGTAACTCTCTCGCCGCACCGCCGCGCTACGCAAACGGTCCAGGCAGATACGACTCACCACGGTGGTCAGCCAAGCCCGCAGGTCATCGATCTCGGACTGGTGCGCGCCCGCCAAGCGCAACCAGCTCTCCTGGACCGCGTCCTCGGCGTCGCCGACGCTGCCCGTCAGCCGATAGGCGACCGAGAGCAGATGCGCCCGATGTGACTCGAACAGGTCGGAAAGCAGCGCGGCAACCATCGAGGTAGCAGTCTACGGTCCGGTTCGAAACGTTCCCGCGCGGCATCGGCGGCGGGGGTGAACCGGATGAGCCACCGAACCTTCCGTGACAGCATGGCGCGATGGACCACCACGTGCTGTCGAACGGAACGATCTGGCTGTCGGCCCCGACGACGGACGATATCGACACCATCACCGCGTGCTGCCAGGATCCGGCCATCGCGGAGTGGGTGACCATCCCAGTGCCGTACGTCCGGGACAGCGCCGTGACCTTCATCGAGGAGATGGTCGTTCCGGGTTGGGCGGCGCGCAGCCCGATCTGGGCGGTGCGGCCGCGTGCCGATGGACCGGTGATCGGCACGATCGGTCTCCGCGAAGTCGACGGGAGCGCGGCGGAGATCGGTTTCTGGCTCGCTGCGGCGCAGCGGTCACGCGGCCTGATGACGCGGGCGGTCGAGCTGGTGTGCGAGTTCGGTTTCCGCGCCGACGGCCTGGCACTGGAACGGATCGCCTGGCGCGCGTTCGTGGGCAACTACGCCTCGGCCGCGGTCGTCCGGCGCGCCGGATTCCGGTACGAGGGCATGTCCCGGCTGGGCAGCATCCAACGCGGACGACGCCGCGACCACTGGATCGCCGCTCGGTTGCGCACCGATCCGCCCGGTCCGGCGGACGACTGGCCCGCGGAGTTCGCCCGTGGCGTGACGCCGATCGCCCAGGCACCCCGGCCCGGCTCGCCCCGATGACCGCCGATTCGCGATTCGCGTGGATCGTGCGAACCATGGCCGTGCGGCCCGCCGACAGTGTGCTGGAAATCGGTCCCGGCTCCAGCGATTCGATCGCCTACCTCGCCGGGAAGGCGACCGACGGCACGGTCGTCGGCGTGGAACGCTCCGCCACCGCCATCTCCCGCGCAGGCAAGCGGCATGCCGCGGGGCCGGCGTCGGGCCGGGTCCGGTTGGTGCACGCCGATCTCGCGAGCCTGGACCCGGACCGGCTGCTGCGCGAGACCGGGGTCGGCGCGGCGGGTTTCGACAAAATCCTGGCGGTGAACGTCAACCTGTTCTGGACCAAGCGCCCCACCGCGGAACTCGCCCTGATCCGCCGACTGCTAGCACCCGGCGCGACGCTTGGCCTGTTCTACGGCTACGGCACGCCCGACGCCGCGACTGCGACCAGTCCGAAGCCGTCGCTCGCCGGGTTGACCGAACACTTGACCGGGGCAGGCTTCGGTGTCCGAACCCTCTCTTCCGGCGATCTGTTGGGCGTGCTCTGCGTCTGACGATGCTCGACCGACGGCGTGTGCGCGTCTCGCATGAACTTTCGCCGCGTGCCACTTCACCGCCGGCCGACGTCATGCTGTGCCCCGTCGGCTCGAGCGGAACCTCGGACAGGTCAGCCCTCGCGGCGCTGCCGCACCGCCTCGGCCAAGCGGTCCAGCTGGCTCGCGGTGGTCTCCCAGTCCAAGCAGGCGTCGGTGATCGACTGCCCGTAGGTGAGCTCCTCGGCGTGGCCGAGGGTGAGGTCCTGGCGTCCTGCGACCAGGAAGCTCTCCAGCATGACGCCGACGACCGCGGTCTCGCCCGCAGCCAGCCGCCGCGCGATATCGGTGACCACGTCGACCTGCTTGTTGTGGTCCTTGTTGCTGTTGCCGTGGCTGGCGTCCACCACGATCCGCTCCGGCAGTGCCGCCTTCTCCAGCCGCAGGCACGCCTCGGCGACCGAGGCCGCGTCGTAGTTCGGGCCGTTGCTGCCGCCGCGCAGGATCACGTGGCAGTCCGGGTTGCCGGTGGTGCGGATGAGCGCGGCACGACCGTCGAGGTCGGTGCCGGGGAACACGTGGCTGGCCGCCGCGGCGCGCACACCGTCCACCGCCACCTGGACGTCACCGTCGGTGCCGTTCTTGATCCCGACCGGCATCGACAGTGCGCTGCTGAGCTGGCGGTGCACCTGGCTGGCCGCGGTGCGCGCGCCGATCGCGCCGTAGGAGACGAGGTCGGCGATGTACTGGGGAGTGATCGGGTCGAGGAATTCACAGGCCACCGGAAGACCGAGGGCGGTGATGTCGACCAGCAGCTTGCGGCCGAAGCCGAGTCCGGTGTTGACGTCGAACGAGCCGTCCAGATGCGGGTCGTTGATCAGGCCCTTCCAGCCCAGGCTGGTGCGTGGCTTCTCGAAGTAGACCCGCATCACCACGTGCAGCCGGTCACCGAGTTCGGCGGCCTTCGCCGCGAGACGGCGCGCGTAGTCCAGCGCGGCGGCTGGGTCGTGCACCGAGCACGGGCCGACGATCACCATCAAACGATCGTCCGCGCCGTTCAGCACATCGACGGTGGCCTTGCGTCCCGCACGGACGGTGTCGGCGAGGGCATCGGTGATCGGATGTACGCGACGCACCTCCGCAGGCGAACGCAGGGGGCTGACGTTGAGGGTGCGTTGATCGTCCAGATCGGAATGCCGTGCGTCGACGTCGGCTGCGGTTGTCATGTCGTGGGTTCCTTTTTCTCGGGACCGACCCACGGACGAGAATCCCGTCGAGCCGGTCCATCGTCCGGCTCGGGGTGGAAGTTCGTCAGCGCACGTGGTAGCCGCAGACCAGCCCACCCAGGGCCGGCTTGCTAAACCAGAAATACACGCGCTGCACGTCCGGCACAGTACCAGCCCACGACCGGTCGGTGAACGAGGTTGTTAGATACGCCACGGTGTCGGTGGTCGACACGTCTTCCGGTCCGCGGTGTCCATGAGCGCCGTCCGCGTTCCCCGCCGACGGGGCCGCGAACGGCGCGGTCGATACCGGACGACGCGGGTTCACCCCCACTGGCCCGGGACGTAACTTCCCGCCGGAGTGCGCGCGATGACGTTCATCCGGTTCCAGGCGTTGATCATCGCGATGGCGGCGATGAGGGCGGCGATCTGGTCGTCGTCGTAGTGCTTGCGCACTTCCTGCCACACTCCGTCGCTGACCGCGCGGCCGTCGCCGATCCGGGTGGCCTCCTCGGTGAGCGCCAGTGCGGCGCGCTCGGCCTCGGTGAAGACGGTGGCCTCGTGCCACGCGGCGATCAGGTTGAGCCGCACCGAGGTCTCGCCCGCGTGCGCGGCGTCCTTGGTGTGCATGTCGGTGCAGTAGCCGCAGCCGTTGATCTGGCTGGCCCGGATCTTCACCAATTCATAGGTGGCGGCATCGAGAGTGGAGTCGTTGATCACTTTGGAGGCCATGGTGAGCCGCTTGATGAAGCTGCCGCCGACCGAGTTGGAGAAGAGTTCGAAGCGCTGTTCCATGATGTCCGTCCTTTGCCGTTCCTTGCGGGTTCATCAAGAGGACGACGCGGTGCGCGGGAGTGTGACAACGGACGGTGAGACCCGGCTCACAGCATCCGGAAGGCCAGGTGGCGCTTATCCGGTGAAGTCGTAGGTGACTCCGGTCAGTTTCTCGGACAGCTGCCACAAATCGGCCGCGACCTTCTCGTTCCGGGATGCTTTCGACGATCCGGACGGCCCGGGATATCCGCGCATGCCGCCGAAGCCGATCGGTCCGTAGTAGCCGCCGGGCTCGACGTCGGTGGTCGCGGCATACAGCGTCGGCAGTGCGCCCATCGCGGCGCTCTGCGCGAACACTTGGTTGCCCACCCACATCACCCGGTCGAGGAAAGACTCGGTGTGTGACTGCAACTCGGTGGACGCGTAGCCGGGATGCGCGGCGACCGAGACTTTCGGCGAGCCCGCCGCGGTCAACTTGCGCTGCAACTCACGAGCGAACATCAGGTTGGCCAGCTTGGCCTGCCCGTAGGCGGCCCACCGCTGATACTTGCGCCGCTCCCAGTTGAGATCGTCCAAGTCGATCTTGCCGACCTGATGCGCACCGCTGGAGACCGTGACGATCCGGTCCGAGATCCTGCCCAGTAGCAGTCCGGTGAGCGCGAAGTGACCGAGATGATTTGTGCCGATCTGTTTTTCGAACCCGTCGGTGGTGCGACCCTCAGGTACGGCCATCACGCCCGCGTTGTTGATCAGCACATCGGCCCCGTCGACCCCTTCGGCGAACGCCCGGACCGAAGCGAGATCGGCCAGATCCAGCTCGCGCACCTGCGCCCGGTCACCGAGCCCGGCGGCCACGCGCTCCCCTTTGGCCACATTCCGGCAGGCGAGCACCACTTCCCCGCCCGCCGCGGCCAACGCACGCACCGTCTCGGCTCCCAGGCCACTGTTGGCCCCTGTCACGATGAACTTCCGGCCGCTCTGATCGGGGATGTTCGAGGTGTCCCACCTGGTCATGCCGGAAAGTCTATGTGCGATAGCACCGGGCGGCAGGGTTGAACACGCCCGGGCCGGTCCGCGCGGCGGCATTCCAAGTAGGGTTGCCTAACCTATATAAGGGATCCTTGGCTTGAACTTTGTGAGGCACACCGTGACTTCCATACCGACCGAGTCCGCGCATCGCGACGGCTACGTACCTTTTCCCGCGGACAAGGCCGCGCAGTACCGCGCCGCCGGCTACTGGGCCGGGCGTCCGCTCGGGGACCTCCTGCGCGCGACCGCACACCGGCATCCACAGCGTCCCGCGCTGCTCGACGCGGAGGGCACACGCAGCTATGCCGACATCGACGCCGCCGCGGACCGGATGGCCCACGGGCTGCTTGCGCTCGGCATCGTTCCCGGCGATCGCGTGGTCGTCCAGCTACCGAACGTGCCCGAGTTCCTGACCGTGCTGTTCGGCCTGCTGCGCGCCGGGATCATTCCCGTGTTGAGTCTGCCCGCGCATCGACGGGCCGAAATCGAGCACCTCACACGGCTTTCCGACGCGGTCGGCTACATCGTCGCCGACCGGGTGGGCGACTTCGACTACCGGGAACTGGCGTCGACCGTGCGGGATGCGGCGCCGTCGCTGCGCCACGTCCTGGTACTCGGCGATCCCGGGCTGTTCACCGACTTGGCCTCGATACCGCGCGACGGCGGCGAACTGCCCGAGATCGATCCGGGTGACATCGCCTTGATGCTGGTCTCCGGCGGCACCACCGGCCTGCCGAAGCTCATCGCGCGCACGCACGACGACTATTTCTACAACGCCACCGCCAGCGCCGAACTGTGCGAACTCAGCGAGCGGGACGTGTACCTCGCGACACTGCCCGCGGCCCACAACTTCCCCCTGGCCTGCCCCGGGATTCTCGGCACCGTCGGGGTCGGCGGTGCGGTCGCCTTCGTCAGCGATCCGAGCCCGGAGAACGCGTTCGCCGCGATCGAGCGACACCGGGTCACGGTCACCGCCGTCGTGCCGCCGCTGGCACAGCTCTGGTGCGCGGCCACCGAATGGGAAGAAGCCGACCTGAGTTCGCTGCGTCTGCTCCAAGTGGGCGGCGCGCGACTGGCCGAGGTCAACGCCAAGGAAGTGACCCCGGCGCTGGGCGCGACGTTGCAGCAAGTGTTCGGCATGGCCGAGGGCCTGCTGAACTACACCCGGCTCGACGATTCCGCCGAACTACTGCACACCAGCCAGGGCCGTCCGCTCTCGCCCGCCGACGAGATCCGCGTGGTGGACGGCGACGGCAACGACGTGGCGCCCGGCGCGGAGGGCGAACTGCTGACCAGGGGGCCGTACACGATCCGCGGCTACTACCGCGCACCCGAGCACAACGCACGCGCGTTCACCCCGGACGGCTTCTACCGCAGCGGAGATCTGGTCCGCCGCCTGCCCAGCGGGCATCTCGTGGTATCCGGCCGGATCAAGGACGTGATCAACCGCGGCGGCGAGAACGTCTCCTGCGACGAACTCGAGGAACATCTGCTCGCCTATCCCGCCGTCCGGCACGCCGCCGCCGTCGGGCTGCCCGACGCGGCGCTGGGCGAGAAGGTCTGCGCTGTCCTGGTCGTCGACGGCGTGATGCCGACGCTGGCCGAGATCAAAACCTTCCTCACCGCACGCGGACTGGCCACCTACAAACTGCCGGATGTGCTGCGCCGCAGCGACGAACTGCCGATCACCGCGGTAGGCAAGATCGATAAGAAGGCACTGCGCGCCGAACTGTAGCGCTGCCGGAAGATCGGCGGACAGCGCATCATCGGTGCGCTGCCCGTCCGCCTTCCGCTATGCCTTGACGACGTAGGGCGCGATGCTGCCCAGCTTCTCGCAGGTCTCCTCGAACTCACGCTCCGGCCGTGACTGGCCGACGATGCCCGCGCCGGCACGCAGCCAGGCGCCCTCGGCGTTCTGGTACACCGCACGCAACACCAGCGTCGCCTCCATCGCGCCGGTCGGCGAAACCGTCACCACCGCACCGGAGTACAGCCCGCGCGGGTCGTGATCGAGCCGGAACACCGAGTCGACGCCCGCACGCTTGGGAATTCCCGAGGCGGTCACCGACGGAAACAGCACCTCCAGCGCGTCCCAGCTGGACCGGTCGGCGGCCAGCCGCCCACGCACCGTGGACGCCAGATGCTGCACACTGCCCCGCTCACGCACGGCCATGAAATCCGACACCGCGGGCGTGCCGGGATCCGCGACGGCCGTGATCTCCGCGAACGAGGTCTGCACCGAGATCGCGTGCTCGACGATCTCTTTCGGGTCGGTCACCAGATCCGCCCTGGCGGCGAGATCGGCCGCGGACCCCCGCCCGAAGGCCCGGGTACCGGCCAACGGCTCGGTGGTCACCACCCGGTCGTCGTCCACCGACACGACCAGTTCGGGGCTGAAACCCGCCGCTTCCAAACCACCGAGCCGCAGCAGGAACGAGCGCGCGGGTGTGTTGTGCGCGCGCCCGAGGCGATAGGTGGCCGGAACATCTACGGTGAACGGCAGATCGACCTTCCTGGACAGGATGACCTTCTGGTACCGCCCGTCCTGGATCTCGCCGACCGCCTCGGCCACCCGGTCCCGGTAGCCGGTCGGATCTATGCGGATGTCGGCCGGATGCGCCTGCGGCAACTCCGCGTTCTGCGACTGCGCGATCAGGTCGTGGATGTCTCCGGTCTCCGTCGGCGTCGCACCCGAGATCCGCACGCCGGATTCGCCCACCCGCACCTCGATTCGAGGAACCATCAGGTGCGCGAGCGCGGTGCGCGGGTCCAAGTGCTCGGTGGCGTCGAGCGCCCACGCGCAGAATTCGAATCCGATCCAGCCATAGGCATTCCGCCCGTCGAGTGCAAGCGCGCCGAGCGCGCGATCGATCACGCCCGCCGGATTTCCTTCCCACCGGCTGGTCGTGGTCTGCCCCTCCCAGGTGACGCGCAACTCTCGCACGTCCAGTTCGACACTGCCGATCGGATCGGCGGCGAACACCCACTCCCCCGGACGCTCGTACATCACGTACTCGCCGAACCGATCCGCCCCCGCCAGCCGGGACATCGCTGCCGCCGGATCGGTCACATACTCAACCCGCAGGCGTTCCGTGGTCGACAACGATCCTCCAAAGGTAACCCTGGCCTAACTTGTGCAGGTAAGGTTAGCATTACCTCCTTCAGTGTGCGGATGTGCTGGCGGCCACAGCGCGGACGCCGAGCGATCATTTCGGAACGGAGGTCCCCGCACGGCAAGTACTTTCGCCGCGCTCGCCCCGCATCCCGCGCGGCGATCACGCCAACCCTTGCCCGCCGAACCGAACTCACCGCGCCGACTGCCTGCGGGGAATACCCCCGCCGGGATTGAATAGTGGAGAGCGTCACCTGCGGAGGGAAGAACATCGATGATCGATCACCGCGGCGATTCACCCGCGACAGCCCGGCCCGGGACCGCACCACAGTCGGTGGTGGCCCTGATCGACGCCACCTCGGGGGTGGAACGCGAACTCGTCGGCAAGTGGCTCGCCGACGGCGGGATCAGCGCGGAGTTCGGTACCGAAGCGCCGGTCACGCAGTTGGACCTGGACGCGGGCGCCGTGGCCGCCCGGCTGGTCGGCAGACGCGACGATCCGCTGGTGGTGCCGATCCGCGTGCTGTGGCTACCGCCGGAACGCGACGGCGTGCGCCGCGTCACCTTCGCCGATCTCGCCCTGCTGACCAACCCGCGCAAGCCCAATCGGCTGGCGCAGCGCAAACTGCTGGCGAAGTCGCCGGACCGGCACGTCGTGCTGACCGGCGCGCCGGCCCGGCTCAGCGAGTTGCGCGCGAACAACCCGGAGGCTTCGGCGCTGTTGGGCAAGGGCACCGCCGAGCCGTTGGCCCGCGCGGTCGTGCGCGCCGCGGTGGTGGCGCTCGAACGCGCCGAACGCACCATCATCGGCGACCGGTACAAAGTGCCAAAGCTGGTCGCCGAGGAGATCCTCGACTCCCCCGACTTCTCGCGCAGGCTGGAGCTGATCGCCGACCAGATCGGGGCGAGCCCGCACGAGGTGTACCGCCGCGCGGAGAAGGGGCTCAACGAACTGGTGGCCGCCCAGAGCAGGCTGGTCTCCGATCTGTTCACCCAGGCCATGCGGCCGGTGCACGCCTCGACCTGGAAGGTGGATCCCGACGAGTCGGGCCTGACCGGGTTGCGCGACCTCAACCGCCGCTATCCGCTGGTGTTCCTGCCCTCGCACCGTTCGTACGTCGACGCGTTCGTGCTCGGAGACGTGCTGGCCCGCAACGATTTCCCGCCCAACCACGTGATCGGCGGCGCGAATCTCGGCTTCTGGCCGATGGGCCCGATCGCCCGGCGCACCGGAACGGTGTTCATCCGGCGCAGTTTCGGCGACGACGAGGTCTACAAGGCCGTCGTCGAGGAGTATTTCGCCTACCTGCTGGCCAAGCGCTTCAACCTGGAGTGGTACTTCGAAGGCGGCCGCACCCGCACCGGCAAGCTGCGGCCACCGCGCTACGGCTTGCTGAACTACCTCGCCGCGGCGGTTCGTTCCAACCGCATCGATGACGTCATGCTGGTGCCCGTCTCGATCACCTACGAGCGGCTCAACGAACTCGGCGCGATCGCCACCGAACAAGAAGGCGGCAAGAAGAAGCCCGAGGGGCTGACCTGGCTGGCGCGCTACATCCGCAGCCAGCAGCACTCCGCCGGGCACGTGTACGTCCGCTTCGGCGAGCCGCTGTCGGCGCGCGACCGGCTTTCCGCGCACGGCGATCCGCTCACCACCCCGCCGCTGACCATCCCGCTGCACCACATCGAGCCGGTTCCGCCGCCGCGCACCGATGCGGGCATCGTCGACAGCGACCCGCCGGAAGTCGCCGAGCTGGAACGAAAGGCCGTGCAACGGCTGGCTTTCGAAGTCGCGGTCGGCATCAACGCGGTCACGCCGATCACGGTCAACGCGCTGGTCACCCTGGCATTGCTGGGAGTGGACGGGCGCGCCCTCACCCTCGGCGAGGTGCGTACGGTGCTCAACTCGGTGCTCGGCTACATCGACAAGCGCGAGCTGCCGCGCGGCGAACTCGACGCGCTCCGCGACGAACAGGGCCTGGCCGTGGTGCTGGAACAGCTCTCGCTGGCCAAGGTGGTCACGGTGTATCGCGGCGGGATCGAGCCGGTGTACTCGATCGAGTCGGGTGCGCATCTGGAGGCCGCCTTCTACCGCAACAGCGCCGTGCACTGGTTCGTCAACCGCGCCATCCTCGAGCTGTCCATCCTGGCCGCGGTCGACAACGACGAGGCCGACGCCCTGAACACCGGCTGGGACGAGGCGTTCCGCCTGCGCGATCTGCTGAAGTTCGAGTTCTTCTTTCCCGAGCGCGGCGAGTTCGCCGATCAGATGGTGGCGGAGATGCTGCTGGTGGATCCGGACTGGTACAGCCACACCCGCCGGGACACCTTCGGCGCGGACATTCTGGCGAAGCTCACCGCCTCCGGCTTCACCATGGCCCACCGCGTGCTGCGCTCCTTCGTCGACGCGCAGCTGGTGGTGGCCGAACGGCTCGCCGCCCGGGACGCGGGCGACGAGATCGACCGCAAGGAGTTCATCACCGAATGCGTGGCGGTCGGCAAGCAGATGAAGCTGCAGCAACGGCTGCACAGCCCGGAGTCGGTCTCCACCGAGTTGTTCACCAGTGCCCTGAAGCTCGCCGACAACTACGGCCTGCTGGAGACGGTGGCCGACGACGAACCGGAGGATCGCCGCGCGGAGTTGCTCCGGCGCAGAACCGAATTCGCCGAACGTCTGCGCAGTATCGGCACCCGCATCGCGCAGGCCGCCGCGCTCGACCCGTCCAACCGGGAGGCGCGGTGAGCGATCGACGCCCGAGCATCGCGGTATTCGGGAGGTTCGATGACCGACGCGCGCGCTGATCTCGACGCCGCGCTCGCTGCCATACGTTCCGGTCCGCAAGGCCGCGCGGTCGCCGCGGTCTTCGAATTCGGGGGCGCTGTCGTCGACGGCCCCGGATCGCGGCACCGGCTGCGCCGCAAGCCGGCCGACGTGCTGCTCGGCGGCATTCGCAAGCACATGACCGACGGTGAATACGGCCGGTTCCTCCGCGAACTGTCCGAGGCGCTGGCCGGGCGCTCCGAACAGGAACTCGACGAACTGGGCAGGCATCTGTTCCAGCACACCGTCTACGGGTACCTCTACCCCGAAACGTGGCAGCTGATCCGGACCCATCGAGCGGCCGGGCACACCATCGTGCTGGTCAGCTCGCTGACTCGGTTCCAGGTCGCGCCTGCCGCCGCGCAGCTGGGCATCGAGCACGTGCTCTACACGCCCATGGCCACCGACGAAGGTGGCCTGACCGGGCATCCCGATGGCAAGCCGCTGTGGCGCAACGGCAAAGTCGAGGCGGTTGCCGAGTTCGCCGCCACGCACGAGGTGGATCTCGAGCGCAGCTACGCCTACGCCGACGCGATCGCCGACCTGCCCATGCTGTCGCTGGTGGGGCATCCCGTGGCGGTGAACCCCGATGACGCCCTGGACGCCATCGCCGACCGGCAGCGCTGGAGCAGGCTGACCTTCCGGCCGCGTCCCCGGCCGCGTGCGAGCGACTACGCACGTACCGCCGCGGGGTTCGCCGGGCTGCTGGGAGGCGCACTGTTCGGAGTCGCGTCGAAAGCGGCTACGAAGGACCGGCAACAGATGGCCGACGCGTTGATGGCGCACGCGGCGCGCAATACGCTGCGAATCGCGGGAGTGCAGGTGCGGGTCACCGGCGCCGAGAACGCGAAGTCGCCGCGGCCCGCGGTCTTCCTGTTCAACCATCAGAGCCAGTTCGACATCATCATCGTGCCCGAGGTGCTCGGCGGCGGCGTGACCGCGATCGGCAAGAAGGAGCTGACCAAGAATCCGGTCTTCGGGCCGCTCATGCGCTTCGTCGGCGTGACGTTCATCGATCGGGCGGACACCGTGCAGGCCAGGGCGGCGTTGCGGCCGGTGGTGGAGACGCTGCGCGGCGGCTTGTCGGTCGCGGTGGCTCCGGAAGGAACTCGCTCCTACACTCCCGAGGTCGGGCCGTTCAAGAAAGGCGCGTTCCACATCGCGATGCAGGCGGGGGTGCCGGTGATCCCGATCGTCATCCGGAACGCGGGCGAGATCTGCCGCCGCAACGCGATGGTCGCCCGGCCGGGAACGGTCGACGTGGCGATTCTCGACCCGATCGACGTCAGCGCATGGGATCCGGGCGATTTGGACGACAAAGTGGCGGAGGTACGCCAGTTGTTCGTCGATACGCTGCTGAACTGGCCATGCTGATCAGCCGAGAGCACGCCGCACTGCTCTGCTGCTTGTGGGCCGGGGGCGTACTCACGGGCTTTCGGGTGCTCGGCGGCGGCGCGGCCTGACGACCATCGCCGCGGACGTCCTGTGCACCCCTCGTCCCGTCGGCTATTCACCAGGTACTCGTGACCGGGTCGGAGGCAAGGAGCAACCGGCTCGTCGGCCGCTGACCGGAACAGCCGGGCTCCGTGCCCTCGGGACGCGGGGCCCGGCGGCAGATGCTCAGACCGCGCGGCCGAACAGCAGCTTCCACGGCATGAGCGCCGACTCGAGCTGCACTCTGAGGCTCATCTTGGACGCGCCGAGCGTGCGCTCCTCGAACCGGATCGGCACCTCGGCGATCGCGAACCCCTTCTTGATGGTGCGGTAGTTCATCTCGACCTGGAACGAGTATCCGTTGCTGCGGATCGAGCCCACGTCGATGGCACGCAGGGTGTCGGCCTTCCACGCCTTGAAGCCCGCGGTGGCGTCTTTGACGCCCAGCCGCAGGATCAAGTTCACATAGAAGTTGGCCCAGGCCGACAGCGCTTTGCGGTACCACTTCCATTCCGCGGCGGTCGAGCCGCCCGGGACGTAGCGGGAACCGAGCACCACGCCCGCCTCGGTGGTGGTCAGCTTCTCCAGCATCGCCGGGATGACCTCGGCGGGATGCGACAGGTCGGCGTCCATCTGGATCACCACGTCCGCACCTTCGTCCAGCGCGCGCGTGATACCCGCCACGTATGCCCGCCCGAGCCCGTCCTTCTCGGTCCGGTGCAGCACACCGACCACGTTCGGCAGTTCTGCGGCCAGCTTGTCGGCCACCTCGCCGGTGCCGTCCGGCGAGCTGTCGTCCACCACGAGTACGTGCAGGTCGGGCACCGGCAGCGCGGTCAGCCGCTCCACCGCAACCGGCAAATTCTCCCGCTCGTTGTAGGTCGGCACAACAACGGTAACCCTCAAGGGTCGCCCTCCCTGCTGATCCTGGTTTCCGCTCGCAGCCCACGCCAGGACTCCCGAGCATTCGTCGAGTTCTGGAGAACCGTACTCGATACACCTGATCGCGAACTGAGCGGCCGCACCCGGTGCGGCACCGCCCGAGCCTCCGACCTGCGGCTCAAGATCAACTTATCGTGCCCGGGAAGGCTTTCCGCCGGCCATGCCCCGCGCCGTCTCAGTCCCCGTCCCGCCAGGCCCGATCCCGGGCGTCTTCCCGCGCGTTGCGCGCCTGCGCGATCTCGAGCGCCCGTTCCGCCGTCGCCTTGTCCGGGTACGGCCCCATCCGGTCACGGAACCAGCACTGCCGCCCTTGCTCGGCTCGATTGTGCTTCAAGCAGTAATACCAGCGCTCAGCCATACCTCCAGCATCCCACCGAACAGCGCGCCTCAACCGCATTTGCGCCATCCATCGGCGGACTCCGGCGACCGCAATTCACCACCAGAGGCTTCGGTAATGGACGAGCGCGTCGCACAGGAGAACCACACCGAAGATCGCGAAGAGCACGCGCACCGAAATCGGGCCGTATGTGGTGATTATGCGAACAACTTTTCGATACATCCGCCGCGCCCCGGTCGTCCGCCGCATTGCGAGGCCGAGTATCACCAACGGCGGCAGCAATGCCAGCGCGCAATAGGCGACGACGATCAGTGGCCACAACGCCGGTAGCGGATGCCGTGCGGAGATCATCGCGAGTCCGGCGAGATAAGGGACCGCGGTCGGCGCCTGCGCGATCCCGATAGCCACGCCGAGGCCGGCGAGTATCCACGGTCGGCGGTGCAATGCCGTCGCCCGGCGCGGGGCCGCCGTGCCGGTCATCCGAATACTCGCGAGAACGATCAACAACACACCGGCGCCGAGTTCACCCCAGTACCGAATCGCCGGGGTGATCCGGAAGTCGATCAAATCGGTCAGAAAGCCGATCCCCAGGATGGTGCAGATCCCGAAGGCGGTGGTGACGGCGAAGACGCCCGCCAGCAAGCTCAGACCGCCCACCAGCGGTGAGCGACGGCTCAACCTGCTGTCGTAGACCACAGCCGTGGTGACGCCGATCAGCAACAGGTCGAGCGAGTCGAGGAAGGCGAACCCCGCGAGGGCGAGGAGAAGGGTCGACATGGCCGCGCCAGCCTACCCGCGCCGGGCAAGCCACTCCCCGATCCCGAACACAGATGCGGCGCTGTGTGATTCGCCACACCCCCCGATCGCACTCAACCCACGCCCCGCCCACGACGACGCTCGCTTACCCGACCATGTCGGTGAAGAGATTTCGTCGAGCCGGATCAAGCCAGCCGTCTCCCGTCACCGAGCGGGAGATCAACGCGACCAACACCGCGCGACGCCGGGAGACCGACCAGAACGGACTGGCCGAAGGACGGGGGAACGAACCCCCGAACGCAACCACCATCAATGGGTCCGGGGACGAAGCCCGCCGGGCGGGGCGTGGGGGTTGCACCCCCACAGGAATAACGAAACGAGCCCAGTTCACGCTCTCCGTGAACTGGGCTCGCCTACGAGTGGAGTGGCCAGGGCCGGGATCGAACCGGCGACCTTCCGCTTTTCAGGCGGACGCTCGTACCAACTGAGCTACCTGGCCGCAGGCACCCGAAGTGAATGCCATACGCGAAACGCCGGATATCTCCGGCGCTTACTTGCGACCCTGACGGGACTCGAACCCGCGACCTCCGCCGTGACAGGGCGGCGCGCTAACCAACTGCGCCACAGGGCCATGCTCTGCTTCCAACGATCCGAAGATCGTACCCCCTACGGGATTCGAACCCGCGCTACCGCCTTGAAAGGGCGGCGTCCTAGGCCGCTAGACGAAGGGGGCTCGTCCCGGATTTCTCCGGACCGGCTTTCAACGGCTGTCCGTTGGGAGCTGGGATAGCTTATGACAGACCCGACTCGAATCCCAAACCGGCTGGTCAGAGGCTCAAACCGAGCTCCTCCAAGCGGGCCTGGGTACGCCAGCCGTCGCTGCGGAACTTCTCCAGCCATTCCAGGGTGGCCATCGCCTCGATCACGACCTCGAGCGCTTCCTCGAACCGTGCCCGCAGATCGACCTGTCCGCCGAGCAGGTCCACCATGTATCGCTGGCCGGCCAGCGCGGCGGCGAGCGTGCGGGTGAACCGGTCGGGGTCGGCGTCCGCGCGCAGCTGCCCGTGGTCGATGGCGCGGACGGTGAGCACCCTGGTGGTGCGGCCCAGGATGCGGCCGCCGCCGGCCTGCACGTCACGGTAGAAGTCCGGCTCGATGATCAGGCGATACTCGGCCTGCACGATGATGTCGTGCTCGAGCCGTAGCGCGATCTCGTCGACCACCCCGTGCAGGATGTCCAGCGGGCTGAGATCCGTTCGGGCCAGCCAGCGCTCGGCGGAGGCGCGGTAGCGCTCCACGGCGGTCTCCAGCACCGCGCGTGCCAGATCTTCTTTCGAATCGAAATGGAAGTACATGGCGCCCTTGGTGGCACGCGACCCTTCCAATATGCGGTTGAGCGATGCAGCGGCATAGCCGCTCTTCCCGAACTCAACGGCGGCGGACCTGATAATCGCCGCCCGTGTCCGGCGCGCCCGCTCTTGCTGCCGTGCCATGCTCGAAACGCCTCCGAAGCCTACTCGCCGCCAATCAGCCACCCCCGAAGGAACGGACCCTCGGCGCGAATTCATGAGTTTTATCAATACGTCGAACCCGATTTTCGACCGATTTCAAACCTTCGGTACGAAAACTCGCGGAAAACCTGTAACACACCAGCTGGTATAGTTTGCCTGCCCGGGTGCGCCGCAGGGGGTGCGCATCCGGGCATTTCTACGTCTAGAACGTGCCTCCTCCTGCGGCATCGAGCTCCGTCGAGCCGTGGCCGGCCGGACCGACCGCGGCGCCTTCGGACACAGCAACGACAATCCGAATTCCGCGACATCGATCGAGTCGATGATTCTTTCGGAATTCACCAAGGCGCCACCGTACCCGGAATCCCGATCCGACACGCGGCAAACCGGAGAGTCAGGTAACCATCCGATTCCACTTTCTGTTACGGCAAATATTCGGCAACCCAATCGGCGCTGCCGGTGGGTGCACGAATTCGCCAGCAGCCCAGAATGGTTCACGCGAGCCGACCGGCAAGCCGGACAACCGGCCGCCGCCCACGTCTCGCCCGCCAACCCGCCCCACGAGCCTCGCCCGGCCAGAGCCGTTCACCCCCTGCAAATCCAAAGACATTGCCAGCCAACATGATTGAATGATATCCAGATCCAGCGAAGATGAACAAAGCTGGGTGCCATAGGTTTACCGCCTGCATCGCCCCCGCGCACGCCGTGTTACCCCCGTCGCGCCGCCACGCGACGCACTTGCCACGCCACGCCGACCCCACCCATCCACCCCGCCCGTCGACACGAACTCCCCCGATTGGGGCATCCGCCCCCGATCGCACTACACTGTTCCTCCGCGCCCCTATAGCTCAGTTGGTAGAGCTACGGACTTTTAATCCACAGGTTGTGGCGCTTCTACCAGCGGAAACGCTAGAATCGTGGGGCAAACGTGGGGCTCGCAGCCCCCCACGCCCCGCCGTCGCGATGGTGCCCCCTGTAGGACTCGAACCTACGACCTAGTGATTAAAAGTCACCAGCTCTACCAACTGAGCTAAAGGGGCTCGGCTGGACAGCATAGCTGACAGCGGCTGTGGGGCACGAACCGATTGAAGGGTGGATCAGTCGATGGCGTGGGCGGAGAAGCTCCCCAGCGGCAAGTACAGGGGCGTCTACAGGGACGCGAACGGGAAGAAGCGGAGTGCCGGCACCTTCGCCCGGAAGGCGGAGGCAGAGCGGCAGGCCGGGACCAAGGAGGTCGCCGAACGTCGGTCCCCCACTCCCGACGGAGCCGACAAGATGACGTGGGGCGAGTGGGAGCCGACGTGGACGGCCGCACGGATTGTGAGGAAGAGCACAAATCGGTCCGATGTAGCTCGCCTGCGTGATCACGTCCGCCCACGGTGGCAGAAGGAACTACTCCGAGCGATCACGACCGACGAGGTTCAGAAGTGGGTGTCCGACCTCACCAACAGCGGTATGGCACCTCGACGGTCGCCAAGTGTTACTACCTCCTAAGCTCCTCGATGAAGGCTGCGCACCTCGCGCGTCGGATCGATGTAAACCCGTGCAGCGGTATTACCCTCCCAAAACCGGGCCCGATGCCCGAGCGCTACCTCGATGATGAAGAGATAGCAGCCATCGAGGCATCACTCTTCCGTTCGACCTCGTTGTCGTGGAGCTCCTGCTTGGTACTGGCGTTCGCCTCGGTGAGGCGATGGGCTTGCATTGGGAGAGCGTGAACCTCAAGCGCCGCGAGATTGTCGTGGAGTGGGCGTACGACCCAGTGGAGCACGAGATGAATCCACCCAAGGATTACGAACGTCGGACTATCCCGATTGGCGACAAGCTGACGAAGTTGTTGAAGTCTCGCCTGGATCGTGTGGGCATGGGCAAGCCTGCCGCGGCGCCTGTGAAATATCCGCGGAACGCGCGTGTCCACTCTGGCCTCGTCCTTGCGCACACCCAAGGACGACCGTTCGATTCAAGCAACCTCCGCGACCGATTCGAGGCTTCCGTCCGAATCGCCTACGTGGGCAAGAGCAGGAATCGCCATCAGATCGGCGCGTGCGGCTGCACGACCTCCGCCACACTTACGCCAGCCGCCTCCTAGAACGAGGTATACCGATCGAAGACGTCTCACGACTGCTCGGACACGCGTCGGTCACCACGACGATGAGATATGCGCACCGTGCAAAGTCTCGCTGGGACTCTGTGCGTGCGGCATTGGACTAGTCAGCAACGGTGCCTACCACCTCCTCTTCGTCATCTCCACATCTCGTAGAGGTCAGGGCATTCCCACCACTCGCGCATGTAGCGGATGCCGACTTCAGCTCTTTCTCCTTCACGTATCGCCGCAAATTCTCAAGCAGAGGCCATGTCTGCCAGTGCGACTGAGACAGTTGACGCGTGCTCAAAAGAGTCTTCAGGATACTCTCAGCTTCATCATGTTCGTCTAAGAGCGCGTGTTTTGCCAGCACAAATCGCATGCTGGCAGCCGACACATCCCAGTTGGAGATATCGGATCGAATAGACTCCAACTTGCCGGTCTCTTTGAGCGCTATCCAGCGGTTCACCTTCAAGATCAACGCAGTATCCGCTGCTTTTGCGCAGCCTTGAACACAATCCGCCAGGTCGATAACAGCTCCGTACCTTTTGGCCAGAAGTAATTCATACGAGACCTCGGTGAGCAAACCATCTTGTATTACTGCAGACGACTCATCGGCGGAGCCCAACTTATCGAAAACGCGCACGACAAGTGCCGTCCCTGCAGCTTGAAGCCAGTCAATCACCGAAAGCACGTATTGCTGATCGACCACGATCTTGAAATCGTCATTACGTGCGACTTTACGGGGGGTTTTCGATAGGTAAATGTCGTTTACCACCCCGCCATTATGGACTATTAGATTTCTGCGCAGAAATGCTTCTACAATTTCATCTCCATACCCACTGACATCAGATATATTGACACCGAATTTTTTATTAGTCCAATCGAACCATGAAGATACGTCTTTGCGCATAACCGATTCCACTCGGTCCTCGATGCTTGCATTTTTGAACGCCTCAAGGTTGCAAAACTTCGCCACATCTGCATACGAGTACTGCTTTTCAGATGACTCCACAGCTTGAGGTATCGCCCGCAAATGGCAACGAATCGCATCGCCAACCTGGATTTCGAACGCGCTGGCAGCACTGACAAGCAAAGAGGAGAAAAGGGCTTCCTTACGCGACTTGCGATCAATAGTCTTACGCCAAGCAATATCCCAATTCCAAGGACCGGCATCGCACTGACTCAACTCCTCAACGAGGGACGCCAAGATCGGCTGAACCATTGCCATCGGACCGCTCGGAATATTCTCCAAGTCGCCCTGTTCAACTCTTGCCAGAAGTTCTTCCGCTTCTTGCGCAACCCGGCGTATAAGCTGGGAGTATATTTCGTCAATAATTTCTTCCGAATCATCTGTATTCCATTTTCGGACAGCTTCTCGGAATACAGCTTTTCTAGGAATGTTCACCCCCTCGCTGGTATGGGAATGTAAAGCTAGATCCCGAATCGCTTCAACAGATTCGGTGAATTGCAAGTAGCTATAATAAAGATGACGAAGAGCCCGGACTCGCGGGCTTTCTTTCACAACTTTCGAATCATCCGGATCATCACTCATAAAGATACCCTATCCCTTGGCGCTGCGCGACCTCGCGGGCGTCGAAAACAACCAAAACTATACCCTCCATTTGACAGCGATATAGGCGAATGCCGATTTTTCCAATTAGCTTCGGATTCGACGCTACGTAGCGACACTGAGCCCCCTACAATCGACGTCCGCGCTGTTCGTTCTGCAGTCCGAATTGGCGGCTGCGATCCAACCCCCGAACATCTCGCGGCTCACCAGCCGAGCAGGCCTTGTAGTTGCTTTGGCCGCGGTAGACCACCACGACTCCTGCCTGGCGCACCTGTACTCCTCTGGGCGGCCTGCCTCCCGGCGAGGGGGGGTGCTTGGGCAGAGCCCAGCCTCGTAGCCGACACGAATTTCGTTAGATTTTCCGGCGATTGCTACCGGAACCCCGCCTAGGCGGCACCAGCTGGGCGCGCATCCGCGGCGGCTCCCGGCCATCGGCGTACCGGATCAAGTCGGGCCGGGTTGGTCAGGATGCTTGCGCTGCTTGCAACCCGAGGAACCGAGCCGCTTGCGCAAGATGGAGCTTGCCCACCTCCGTGGCGTCTTCGACGCTGTAGGGGATGTAGGGGATGCCCCTGCTCTCCAACTCTCGAGCCTTGGGCGGCAACAGCGGCAGCTCGACGGCCCTGCAGGCTGCGTCGTCAGCCGGTGTCGCCATGCCGCTGCGGTAGAGGATGATCGGCGGATCGGCGGCTGCGAGTTCGTCGCGGCCTGCGGCCAGCAGGCGCCTACCGAGTCTGTCGCCCGGTCGGGTGGTGTACACGCTGCGAACAACCGCGATGTCGGATTCCCCTCCTATTTCGTGAGCGGTGGCTATTGCGACTACGCGGGCGTCGACCAGGTCAACGGCGACCCACCCCCACTTCCAGCGCTTTCTGGGCGGCAGGTCGCCCCAACCGTCGTGAACACTACAAATGGAGATGGGATCGGCGTTGGTGGTCATGTATCAATATGACGCCCTGCAGAACCTCACAGTCCAGGCACACAAGCACCAGACAGTGCAGGTATGGCGGCGCGTGCACCATCGCGCGCAGTCACCCTTCGAGATCCAGAGCGACGACATGGATGTTCAGTCGACGCCACGCGGGCGTAGTGCGTAGGCAGGCGAGTTGGTCGCGCATCCGCAGCGGCTTCCGGCCATCCGCGTGCCGGAGGGTGTAGGTTACTTGGCCGAGTTAATTGCCGTCCACGGTCGGGATCTAGTGCGTCAGGGTGCCGGCGGTTTCACCACGGATCTCCAACCCGGCGCCGTTCACGTGCCGAGGCATCTCCGGATCGCGAAGTAGCAGCGCGTCCAGACGCACCCAGACCGGCCGCGGCAGGTACGTGTCCGGCCGGTAGTGAACGGACATCTGTTTGTCACCATGTCAAGGTGGTTCTCCAATGCCTCTTCGAGCACCACCGGCTGTAGGGTGTATTACACCCTCCTTCTTAGCGGTCCAGCGCTCCGTAGCTTGACTTAGGAACGCGCCGCCAGGTTGTGCGGGAAATACGGATCGCCGAAGAGGCGGCCCTACAAAGACAGAGCGCCCGGATCCTGACGGCCCCAGGCGCTCCGGATCACTGACGCGGCCGCGGGCGCCAACCTTCAACCGCGCGCAGTGACACAGCCGACAGCTTGGCCATCAGTGCCAAGCTGTCGCTTTGTGTGTAGGACAACCACACCGAGACGGCGTCGAGTCCCCACGCGATAGCTCTGCACCAACGTCGAGCTGCCTCCACCCGGTCCGGAGGCGGACCTCCATCCCTGGTGGATGCTGGGTTCGGGATATCGGGCGGATCCATTCAACCTCCTACTGCGACCACCGACCTTCGGCGGCCGCGTCCGAGTCCCTCTCCGTGGTTGTCGAGAGGGGAAGTGCAGCAGGAGGTTCGGCAAGATCGAGATCACGCACGAAGCCGAACAAGGCGACAGTCTAGAGGCAACCAAACGACATGTACGTCACCATCGGGCGCGGCTGAGGCAGAGGGCATCTCGGACCTGGGAGGTTGGTCGTCTGCATACGCTGAACAGTACGCAGCAACTGCGTACTTGCGCCCCCGTGCGGCACTGAAATTTTACTGAAACTATCGGCGTGTCGCGCCAAAGTTCTCGGTGTGTCGAAGATAGACGTCGTGCGCACTGAGTGCCTTGAAATCGGCCATGTCGCAAAGTATGTGACGACTAGAACGCGCATGGACTGCGCATTTGGTGCGCATCAGGTGCGCCTTAGGTGCGCATTAGGCAGAAACCTGTGTCGGCGGAACGTGAAAACTCGTTCCGTTGACAACCTGCTGATAGCTCTTATCGGTGCTGACAAGTTGCTATCAGGTTGACTACCTCAGTCGGTTCGGCAACTGGTCCGTCTGCATGGGAGCCGCGGTAGACCTACACAACTCTCGCGTGTTCACCCACCCCTCTCTGTGCAGGCCTGGCCTCGCCGAGAGCGGGGGTCCGGCGGGCAGAGCCCCCGCGCGCAGCCCCAGGCTGCGGATCTCCTGGAGTGGAGCACGAGCCTGTCGTGGTGGGGTTCCTCTCCGCTTGGCCTGGGGCGTTTCGATCACACGGGCTCCGGTCGTCAAGGGTGGCGCTTGCGCCATCGGCTTGCCGACGCCGTAGGCGCCCTTGACGGCCGGTGACCGTGTGATAGGCCCCGTTCATGCCGAGCGGTGAGGTGCCCCACCACGACAAGCCGAGCGAAACGAAAGCGCGAGCGCAGCTCGCGGTTCCACCCCGGATCGCGCCACGCGCTGCACCACCATGCAGCTGCACGAGCCAGCGCACCACGCACCCACCGTCACACGCGCCACGCCAGCCGGAAGCCGGCCAGCCGCGTGCAGTAGACCGCAGCCGATGCAGACGACGCCACCACCGTCACCGTCTCCCAACGCAACCCACTCGCGAACTTTCCGATGTCCACCCAACGCAACCACTTCTTTTCTCTCAACCACCACCCCAACCCCCTCCCTCTTTTGATCTTTTGATTTCTGATTGCTCCCCCACCCCCTCCCCGTCCGACATCTCGTGCACACGAAGTGGGTATGAGATGTCGC
>NZ_JBHVDM010000018.1:0-101416 GCF_042802775.1 Nocardia sp. NPDC057455
CCTTGATGGCTCGTGTTCGAGCGACCGCCGCTTGCTCCTTCGTCACCTACGCGACGGCCACTCGAACACGAGCCGGGCCGCGAACGGAACATGCTCGGTCTCGCTTCGCTCGAAAGACGTGGCCGGGGGTGCGCGGGGCGCGTCGGCGATCGACCTACGCGACATCGTGCACGCGGCTCCGAGCGCGCGTCGCAGCCCGGCGACCGCTCGGACGCGGGCTCGTGGTTGATTGTGTACTCCTCGCAGCCGCAACGATCCTCGCCGCTGCGATGGGACCGGCGGCACAGTGCAGGGCAGCGGGTCAACCGCAGCGAACCCAAGCGGTCACCGCGTTGTCGTCCAGGGTGTAGGTGATCCCGCGGGCGGACAGCATCCGCAACACGGCTGTGTTGTCCGCCGTCGTGCTCACGAAGAGCTTCACATAACCCTCCGTTCCCGCCCGCTCGATCAGTCCGCCGAGCACGGCGGTTCCGATGCCCGCTCCCCGGCGGGACCGGCCGATCCATACTCCGGCCTCGGCTGCTCCCGGCGCGTCGGGCAGTGGACACAGTCGTGCCGCTCCGACCACCTCGCCGTCCACTCGGATGTTGTAGGTCGACTCGACCGGCGGACTCGCCAGCGCCCGGCCTCGGTGGAACGTCAGGAAACTCGCTTGCCGGTCGGCATCCCAGCCGCTGCCGGTCCCGTCGACCGGCATCACCTCGCCTGGCTCCGCGTCCCGCACCGCCGCGTGCAGCAGGTCGGTGAGGCCTCGCTCGTCCAGCGGTTGCAGGGTGACGTGGGTGGGCACAGCGCCGATCCTGTCACCCGGACCGACCACACGCGACCGGATTTCCGCCGGCTCAGATCGGGGTGATCGGCAGGCGCAGCGCGCCCCGCGCGGCGACCGGCACCACCGGATTCCTCGGTTCGACCGGGGCGAGCCTGCGGTAGCCGGTCCCGAGGGGCGGGCGCGAGTCGTCCTCGCCTTTGTTCGGCCACAGCGCCATGGCGCGTTCGGCCTGGGCAGTGATGGTCAGGGAGGGATTCACGCCCAGGTTCGCCGAAATGGTCGACCCGTCGGTGATGTGCAGGCCGGGGTAGCCGTAGACCCGGTGATACGCGTCGACGACGCCGGTCTCGGCCGAGTCGCCGATGGCGCAGCCACCGATGAAGTGGCCGGTGATCGGGATGTTCGCCAGCTCGGTCCACGCGCCCTGCGGAAGGCCGCCGATCTTCTCGGCGATCCGCCTGGTCACCTCGTGGCCCTCCGGAATCCAGGTCGGCGGCGCGGTGCCGTCGCCCGGCTTGGTCGTCATCCGCCTGCCGAACAAGCCGCGCTTGGTGTAGGTCACGATCGAGTTGTCCACGTTCTGCATGACGAGCACGCCGATGATGCGCTCGGACCAGCGCCGCGGACTGTGCAGCCGATGCAGGTGACGGCGCTGCGCGATGAGTTCGCGCACCCCCAGCAGCCAGCGGGCCCGGCCTTCCTGACCATCCACCAGAACGGTGGTCAGCAAACTCATCGCATTGCTGTCCTTGCCGTAGCGGACCGGCTCGATATGGGTGTACTCGTTGGGGTGGATGGACGAGGTGATCGCGACGCCCTTGGTGAAGTCGGAGTCTTTGCGCAGAGAGCGCGCCCCGAGCACTGCTTCGGAGTTGGTGCGGGCCAGATGCCCCAACCGCGGCGAGACATGGGGCAAACTGCCGTTCTCGCGCAACCGGTGCAGCAGTTTCTGGGTGCCGAGCGCGGCGGCCGCGAAAATCACCTGGTCGGCGGTGAATGTCTGCTTCGCCTTACGCACCCACCGCCCGGTGCGCACCGTCCGCACCTCGTATCCGCCCTCCGGCCGTGGCCGCACATCGGTGACGGTGGTCATCGGATGCACTGTCGCTCCGGCTTTTTCGGCCAGGTAGAGGTAATTCTTCACCAGGGTGTTCTTCGCGCCGTGCCGGCAGCCGGTCATGCACTCGCCGCAGTGGGTGCAGGTCGAGCGCGCCGGTCCGGCCCCGCCGAAGAACGGGTCGGCGACCTGCTGGCCCGGACGGGAATCGTTGTCGGCGAACAGCACTCCCACCGGCGTGCGGGAATAGGTGTCGCCGATGCCCATCTCCTCCGCGACTTCGCGCAGGATGCGGTCGGTAGGAGTGGTCGCCGGATTCCGGGTGACGCCGAGCATGCGCTTGGCCTGGTCGTAATACGGCGTCAGCTCCTCGCGCCAATCGGTGATGTGCGCCCACTGCTTGTCGCGGTAGAACTTCTCCGGCGGCTCGTACAGCGTGTTGGCGTACACCAGCGACCCGCCCCCGACTCCCGTCCCGCTCATGATGAAGGTGTCGTTGAGCAAGGTCATCCGCTGGATGCCGTAGCAGCCGAGTTTCGGCGCCCACAGGTACTCGCGCAGATGCCAGGAGTTCTTGGCGTACTCGTCGTCGGCGAACCGCCGGCCCGCCTCGAGCACGCCGACCCGGTATCCCTTCTCGGTCGCTCGAAGCGCGGCCACGCTGCCGCCGAAGCCGGAACCGATGACGAGCACGTCGTAGTGGCTGACCATGCGCTCGAGCGTATGGCGGCAAACACACAGGCGGGACGGGAGATACGGACGGGATATCGAGATTTCCGGCCATCTTCGCCTCCGCTTCCCGCCACAGGGAGCGACCGGCCGGGAAACCTCGGCGGCCCTCGTGTGCTCACTGCGTCGCGTCCGGCTCGAGAGCGCCGGCCGGGCTTGTCGTCTACTCCGGTGCGCCGAACCAGGACGACAGTGCTGCCCGTAGACCGGAGGCTGCGGTGTCGGCGGGTTCATCGATCGTCGCCGCCCAGGCGATGTGGCCGTCCGGGCGGATCAGCAGGGCGTCGGCTGGGCGGTTGTCGGTCTCGGCGCTGCGGATGTCGATGCGGTCGCGCCGGTCGCGAGCGGCTTCTCGGAGATCCCCGCGGTCGGCGAGGTCGAGGAGTACGGGCCGGGCGGTGTGCATGAGTTCGGCGACGCTGGTGGTGCCGTCGTCGGTGCGCAGCACGAGGTCGGGAGCGAAGGTGCCGGTCAAAGCGTGGTCGTTGGGGTTGGGCAGCTGATAGCGGATGTCGGCGCCTGCGATGAGGGCTGCCATACGCTGTAAAGCCGGTTCGTCGGTGAGTAGTTCCTGGAAAAGCGCCCGCAGCGCTTCGGCGGCCGGGTCGTGCCCGCGCCGTAGCGCCACCTGGGCGCGGGTGTGCAGCATGGTGCGCGCCCCGGCGAGGTGGCGTTCGTCGTGGTAGGTGTCCAGCAGTCCGTCCGGCGCCCAGCCGTGGATTCCGCCCGCCAACTTCCAGGCGAGATTGACCGTATCGAGCATGCCCGCGTTGATGGCCACGCCTGTGGCGGGGAACAGGTGGGCCGCGTCGCCGGCGAGCAGGATCCGGCCGTCGCGGTAGCGTTCGGCCTGCTGAGCCTTGAAGGTGAAGCGCGATAGTCGATGCGTTTGCGCCACAGGGATGTCCGCGCCCAGCACGCGGCGGATACTGTCCTGCAGTTCGGTCACCGTCATCGGGATGTCGTCGTCGTATTCGGCGGTCTCGTCCTCGATCGTGTAGACCGACAAACTCACCGAAGTGGGTGACGCACCGAGCCCGAAGAGTCCACGGTCGGTTCGTGTGAACCCCGCGCGGATCGTTCCGAATCCCGGAACTTCGAGGTCGCCGTTGTCGAGGCGGGCGACCGAGTCGGGCACGGTGATCTGGGCCAGCCGGTTGACCTCCGGATACACGGTGCCCGGGAACGCGATCCCGGCCATTTCGCGCACCCGGCTGCGCGCGCCGTCGCAACCCACCAGATATCGGGCGCTCACCCGGTACTCACCGTCCGGCCCGCGTACCTGCGCGGTGACCGCGCAGGCATCCTGGCTCACGCCCAGCACCTCATGTCCCCGGCGGACGCCGATGCCGAGTTCATCCACGCGTTCACCGAGCAGATGTTCGAGCTTCTGCTGCGGCAGCGGCAGCGCATGCATCGGGGACTCGCTCAGCTGTGTGAGATCCACATGCACTCCGCCGAACGGGAATCTCGGAGCCGGAACCGGATCGGTGCAGGCCGCTTCGAACCGCTCCAGCAAACCTCGGTAGCGCAGCAGTTCCAGGATCTGCCCGCCGAGACCACCGGCCTTCGGGGTGTCCCGGGGCCGCGGCAGGCGCTCCAGCACCAACGGGCGCACTCCGGCCAGCCGCAGCTCGGCGGCCAGCATCAAACCCGTGGGGCCCGCACCCACGATGATCACGTCGGTGTCCGGCACGCCGCTCTCCTCACTGCCCTTCGCCGCGGCCCCACTCGTCCCGGTCGCCGACATCACACGCATGTAATCAACACTCCATTCCAGCCGGTCTCGGCCTCGTCGAATTCTCGGTACGACCCGGTCCTTCATCGCTCTGCATGTCGACGACCCGGATCGTGGGCACGGCTGCTCTCGGCCGGTGAGACGCTACCGTGCGCCGCGCCTGCCACGCTGGGACCATCCACCCCGCAGTGGGCCGACCGTGCGCGGAGGGACGGGCCGAGCCACGATGCGCTGCTGGTGGCCCTGAGTGGACCCGGAACCGCGGAAATCGGCCGGTCGGGGGTACCGTTTTCGATACATGGCGCGGGGGCAGGCCGGTCGAGGGCTTCTTCGTCCACGAACTTCTGCCGGTCGCGTCGGGGGGCGGGATCGCGGATGCACCGTCGGTTCGACATCGGAGCGGCTCATGGTGACATTGGATCGGTTGGCGAACGTACTGAGTGGCTATGGGATCCGCTTGCGGCTGGGTGCGGTTCCCCGATCCGTGGAACTGCGCAGCGTGGTGATCCACGGGGCCGATCAGGACCCCACCGAAGTGGGCGATGTGTTGCTGGGCATCGGGGCACGCTCGGTGTCGGAGGTGGTGGACTGGGCGGTGTCGGCGCGGGCCGTTGTCGCGCTCGTCCGCGAGGGTGCGGAGACCGACGAGCCGGAGAACGAGGGCGTGGCCGTGCTGGTGGTCGACCCCGCGGTGGCCTGGAGCGAGTTGGCCGCCGTGGTCTACGGATTGGTGCTGGAAGGCCGTGAGACCGAGGCCGGGCGCGGCCCGACCGATTTGTTCGCCTTGGCCGACAGTCTGGCCGACGCGGTCGGGGGTGCGGTGACGATCGAGGACCGGCGGTCTCGCGTGCTCGCGTACTCGCGGCCACAGCAGAACCTCGACCCCGCGCGGGTCGAGACCATCCTGGACCGGGAGATGCCGCAGTGGTTGCGCGCGGTGTTCGATGCGTGCGGCGTCTTCGTTCATCTGGCGTCCTCGGATGAACCGTTGTTCGTTCCCGCGCAGGCGGAACTGGGTGTGACGGGACGGATGGTCGTGGCCGTGCGCGTGGGCCGGCAACTGCTGGGCTCGGTATGGGTGTCGTGCCCGGCACCGTTGGCCGGCGCTCGGCGCACAGCCTTGGCCGACGGCGCGCGCACGGTGGCCCTGCATCTGTTGCGGTCACGGGCCAGCGCGGACCTGGAACGCCAGGTGGAATCCGAACTGGTGATCCGCTTGCTGGAGGGCGCCGCGGACGCGGCGACGGTGGCCAGCAGGCTCGGGTTGCCGCCGGAGGGTTTGCGGGTGATCGCGCTGCGCGCTCGCAGCGCGGACGACCAGCACGCCGCGCTGCTGTTGCTCTTCGAGCGCGCGACAACCGGATTCGGCTGGTCGCGTTCGAGCCGCAGCGCTTTGGTCGGTGACACCATCTACACCGTGCTGCCCGCCGATCAGGCGGCGACGGCACGCCGCTGGATAAGCGAGCTACAGGCGGCACTGCCCGCGCCGATGACGGTGTCGGCCGGGATCAGCGGTGTTGCCCGCGCCACGGAATCGGCGTCGGCGCGCCGCGAGACCGACGAATGCCTGGCCTTGCACGAGGCCCGCTCAGCGGGTGCCCCACCCCCCGCCTATGACGAGTCATGGGATGAGATCCTGCTCCAACGGTTGCGCACAGCAGGGCTTGCTGGACGCACCCCCGCGCGGGGGCCGATCGCGGAGTTGCGGCAACATGACCGCACGAACTCCACCCGGTATGTGGCCACGCTGCGCGCCTGGTTGCAGGCGCAGGGCGATCCCGCCCAGGCGGGCACGCAACTCGGCGTGCACGAGAACACCGTCCGTAACCGCCTGCGCAAGATGGCAGAGGTGACCGACCTCGGCTTGGACGACCCTCGCAAACGGCTTGCCATGATGATCGAACTCGCCGTCACCGACGACGCCTGACCCACCCGCGCTGTGCTGTCGCCACAAATTCCGATCCCTCGATTGTCGGATCAGCGCAACGATCGCCCGTCAGGCAACGCCATCATGGGGTTGACCGCACCGAAGGCGCATAAATGACCTCCCGAGTCGGCACGACCGGGCGGACACCCTACCCCCGATGCGGCGCCCACAGGGCCGTAACGCTCCTACTCGCGGCCTCTACAAATGACGGTCCCGGCACCGGAGCACCAAGGACGGTCCGGGGAAGGATCGGCCCTTTTCGTGCCGGTCCGGTAACCAGTGAACGGAACGAGGAACATGCGGATATTCGAGGTCATGCAGAGACCGATCATTGCTGTGCGGCAGAGTGATTCGGCACGCGGGGCGGCGCTGCTGCTCGCCGAATCGGGCTATGCGGCGCTGCCCGTTCTCGACCGGGACGATCGCCTCATCGGGGTACTCACCAGCGGCGACCTCTTGCGGGCAGGCGAACTCGACGACACGGTCGGCGCAGTGATGACCACACCGGCTGTGTCGGTCCCGGAAAGCGCGGCACTGGCCGAGGTGATGCGCCGACTGGTGATGAACGGACTGCGCAGCCTGCCCGTCATCGATGCCGACGGCCGCGTGGTCGGCATGTTCAGCCGCGGCGACGCGTTGCGGATCATGCTCACACCCGACGACGCACTCACGGCCGATACACAGAACCTGCTCGATCAATACACCGGCGCGCGGCGATGGCATGTTCTCGTGCACGAAGGCGACGCCACCGTCTCCGGCCGGTTCGCCGACGAGTCCGAACGGCGCATCGCCATCGCCCTCACTCGCACGGTGCCCGGCGTCCGCACCGCCACCATCGCGACCACACCGGCCGCAGCCACGCACTGACCGACGGCCGGCGGCACGGGTGAACCCGACCTTCGACGTGGCCGCACTCCGACACGTCGATGCACGCAGATACACGACTCGGACGGCGTCGAGGGCGGCGCCATTCTTTCGACTCGACCGTATTTCGAACCACCGACACTGGAGACCCGGATGATCCGCGCACACACCGACCCGAGCGCCCGCCTCGACGACCACCTACCCGCACTGCGAGCCACACTGAACCAGCAACGCCGCTTCCGTCTCCAGCAACTGGCCGAACTAGAAGCCGAAATCGACCGCGCCGCCGCACCCACGAACGCGGCCGATGCGGCCCGGCAGGAGGTCACCATCGAATTGGCCGCGGCGGCACGGCAAGCGTTGGCCGACATCGAGGGCACCCTCGCACTCATCACCGCAGGCCGTTATGGCCGCTGCCGCCGCTGTCACGCCGAACTACCGATCCACCTACTGAAGGCCATTCCCACAACACAGTGGTGCCTGAACTGCCGACAGCATCGCCCTCCCCCCGACGATCCCCGTCCGATCCGCGGACAGCCGTCTCGCATACCGCGACGCGGCCTCTCGGCGGAACGTGACGCCCTCGCTCACTAGTCCCACTGCGATACCGGTTCGGTGACTCGTCCCGGCGCTCCTGTGTCCAGGCGCGTTTCCGCAGCTCGATCGCGACCACGTTCCGCACGCCACCGAGCCTGCCGAACGCATCGCCGAAGCATTCGTGGCCGAGCCGAGGGCGTCCTCCCCGGAGGCGACCCGGACCTGCGGGCGGAGGCGATCATCCGGCGGGTCTCATCCCACCCGATCGGCTGCCGCGTCAGCCGAATGCTCGATCGGACCGGCGGTGGTGAGCGGCCCGGCGAGCCGACCGACGCTGTGCAGGTGGCGCAGTGCGTGGACGTAGGAGTCCAGCAGACCGGTTTGGCAATAGGGCAGCCCGACTTCGGCGCAGAACTGCGCGACCAGCGGCTGTGCTCGGCGCAGGTTGGGCCGTGGCATGGACGGGAACAGGTGGTGCTCGATCTGGTAGTTCAGGCCACCCAAGGCCGTATCCACGAGCGGGCCGCCGCGGACGTTGCGGGACGTGAGCACCTGACGTCGCAGAAAGTCCATGGAGTCGTCGGCCGTCAGCACTTCCATCCCCTTGTGGTTCGGCGCGAAGGTGCAGCCCATGTAGAGCCCGAACAGGCCCTGCTGCACGAGGATGAAAACCACCGCCTTGGCCGGGGACAGGACCAGGAACACCGCGCAGAGGTACCCGGTGGCGTGAGCGAGGAGCAACAGCCCCTCCCAGGTGCGGTGCGGGATCGCCCACCGCAGCACCGCACGGGCACTCGCGTAGTGCAGGCTCCAGCCCTCCAGCAACAACATCGGAAAGAACAGCCAGGCCTGGTTCCGGAAGATCAGCCGCCGCAGGCCCCGGCCGGTGCGTGCTCGATCGCCGGAATGCGCCAGCACACCCATGACGTCGGGGTCGGCGCCCTCGGTGTTCGGGTGTGCGTGGTGCCGGTTGTGATTGCTGGTCCACCAGCCGATGCTCACCCCGATACCGAGGTTGCCGAACAGCACGCCGTACAGGTAGTCGGCGCGCCGGGTGCCGAAGATCTGCCGGTGTCCGGCATCGTGGCCGAGGAAGGCGATCTGGGCGAACACCGCAGCCAGGAACGCGGCGACGCCCAGCTGCCACCACGAGTCGCCGAGCACCACGAACACCGTCCAGCCGGCCGCGAACGCCGCGGCGGTGAGCGCGCTCTTCCATACGTAGTACCGTCGCCGCCGTCTCAGCAGTCCTGCTCCCCGTACCCGGCGCAGCAACACCGCGTACTCGCTGCCGCGTGCAGACACAGCACCTTCCATGACCACGGGCCGCCTACCGTCCTGCTCTCGCTGTCGTCCGCCGGACCTCATCCGACCGCTGGTGTCCGATCGCAAGTCAAGCACAGAACAGCTCAACCTCTTGGGATAACAGAATGCCGCGTTCGGAACACCGTTAGGTAAACAGATGTACCGGTCCTTCGCACATTTGCGTGACGATTCGTCTCCGTCGGCCGACAGGTGCACCGCCACCGTGGAGTACGAAACGATTCGCGCCGCCTTGCCCCGGGCGCGTCCTGGGGCGGCGCCTCGTTTCCGCCCCGGCAGTACGGGTAGCTAGGACAGGGAGTCGGCGATGGTCCGCGCCGGCTTCTGCGTTCCGAGCAGTGAGGAGACGGTCGGGTGTCTGGGTTGTGGGCTGCGGGCGGGTGGGGGTTGCTGGCGGGGTCCGCCCTGCTGGCGGGGGCTTCGGTGGGATTCCTGGCGCGGGTTCCGACGAAGATCGTGGCGAGCGTGATGGGGTTCGGCAGCGGGGTGCTGCTGTCGGCGGTGTCGTTCGAGTTGATCGCCGATGCGCACGAACGCGCCGGATTGCCGCCCACCGCGGTCGGGGCGGTGGGCGGTGCGGTGATCTACACCTTGGCCAACCTCGCTCTGGCCCGCCGTGGCGCCCGCCACCGCAAGCGTTCGGGAGACCAGCAACCCAGCGAGACCGAGCAATCCGGTTCCGGCACGGCCATCGCACTGGGTGCGCTGCTGGACGGCGTGCCCGAGTCCATCGTCATCGGGACCAGCTTGCTCGGGGGCAAAGCCGTCAGCGTCGTCACCGTGGCCGCGGTGTTCATCAGCAACATTCCCGAGGGCCTGTCCAGCGCGGCCGGGATGCGCCGCGCCCACCGCCACCCGCGCTACGTGTTCGGCTTGTGGGGCGGGATAGCGGTGATCAGCGGTGTGTCCGCCATGGCGGGCTACGGCCTGCTCGGTGACGCCGCGCCCGCCGTGCTGGCGGCCATCACCGCCTTGGCCGCAGGCGCGATCTTGGCCATGATCACCGACACGATGATCCCGGAGGCGTTCGAGGACGCCCATTTGTGGGTCGGGTTGATCACGGTGGCGGGTTTCCTCACCGCCTTCGCCCTGTCCCAGCTCGACCGATAGCGCTGTGTCGCAGTTGCGGCTCGACTTCGAGCGCGCTCCAGCTTTTGGCGTCGGTGGTCATGACGACCACACTGATCACCGGAGCGAACAAGGGGCTCGGTTTCGAGTCCGCCCGCCGGCTCCTCGCCGCGGGCCACCCTGCCCTGGTGATCGGATCGGCGCACCGACGCCGGGTCTTCGATCCGTCCGCCGTTGCGGCGTCGAGCCATCTCAGGGCGGCGCGGCGTAGGTGCGGCGCGGCCGCCTCCTCCTGGATGCCGGTGACCGGATCGAATCCGCTCGCGCGATGACCTCACCCAACCCGTATCCGTTGACGATGGGAATCGCATAGCGGTGTTCGAACCGGGTGCGCAACTCGAGGTCGGCCGGTGCCGCGCAGCAGAGGGCGAAGCGCACCGACGAGATGTCGGTGCGCATCCGGCCGGGCAGCTCGGACAGCGCCGCATACAAGCTCGGGACCGCGGAGGCGTAGGTCGGGCGAACGTGCTCGATCCGGTCCAGGAAAGACGTCGGATCGAGGGGCCCGGCCATGGTCGCGCGACCTCCGGCGACCAACGGCGACAACGCGCCCAGCAAAATGCCGCAGATCTGCCGCATCGGCAGAGTCGACAAGCTGTGGTCGCCATCGGCGAGGGCGAAGACCTTGTTCACCAACTGGCACATGGCCCCGAGGTTGCGGTGGTCCAGCATCGCTCGGTTGCCGCCGGCGCCGTAGGTGATCAGCGCCGGTGCCTCCCAGCCGGGCCACGCGGCTGCGGTGACGTCGCGTTCCGCCCCGTCGAGCGCCGCGACAGACGGGACGACCCGAACCGGCGCGGAGGTAACCGGGGCGCGCCCGGTGATGAGCGCCTTGGGGCCCGCGTCGGAGATCCGGGAGCCCGCTTCCGCGTCGGTCGCCGCCGGGTCGATCACGGCGGCCGTGGCGCCCAGCCGCCAGGTCGCGAACAGCGCGACCACGAGGTCGACGGCGCCGGGCAGCATGATCGCGACGACGTCGCCCTTCGTGATGCCAGCGGCGCGTAGGCGGGCTGCCGCACGCAGCACGGCCGCCAGGAATTCGCTGTTGTTCAGTTCGGTGCTGTCATCGGCAAGGGCCGGCGCATGCGGGGCGGCTGTGGCGCGAAGGTCCGGGAGGGTTGAAAGCGTCATGCGATGTCCTCCACAACGGCGTAGGGATTCGAATGACAACGGTAGAAAGCACAGCCCGGTTCGACACCGTCGTGCAACGATCAAATACCCGGCTTCTTTTGTCCCCGGAAGACAATATCGGCTTCGCAATTCACCACGATGTCACTACGATCACCTCGTGACGAGTTTTCGTCGCAACGGTTCGGTCGAAGTCGACCGTTGTGTCACGACGATCGCCGCCCGTATGAACGCGCGGGTGACGGACATCAGTGCGCGTATCCATCAAGCCCTCGAAGAGGAAATTCCCGAACTGCGCGCGGATGTTCCTACCGTCGAACTACTCGGGGCCAGTGTGCAGGGCAATGTCGACACAATGCTGCAGGCCCTGCGCCACGACATTCCCGCCCGGCGAATCGACCTGCCCGCGGCAGCCGACGAGTACACCAGGCGTCTGGCCCAGCGCGGCGTCCCGCTCAATGCCCTGGTTCGCGCCTATCACATCGGCCAGCGGCGAGGAACCGAACTGGTCTTCGCCGAACTGCAGGTCGCCGACATCGCACCGGTCGATCGGTTCCTCGTCGGACGGGCCATCGCCACCAGGCTGTTCGAATACCTCGATCGAGTTATCCAGCAGGTCGTGGCCGTCTATGAGGGCGAGCGCGAGCAGTGGTTGGAGACTCGCAACAGTGTTCGCGCGCTGCGGGTGCGCGAATTGCTGGTGGGCAAGGAGGCCGTCGATATCGACGGCACAACCGAGCAGATCCGCTATCCACTGCGTTGGCACCATCTGGCGCTGATCGTCTGGTATCCCGAAACCGGCGCCCACAGTGACGAGCTTTCCCAACTGCAACGGTTCGTCCGCGCGTCGGCCGAAACCGTGGGAACCGCCGCGAGTCCGCTGTTCGTCGCCGACGATCAGCTCAGTGGCTGGGCCTGGTTGCCGTACCGTTCGGCGCAACCCGACGCCGTCGCAGGCGTCCGTGATTTCGCGGCCGCACAACCCGACGCCCCGCGGGTAGCGATCGGCACGCTGGCCCCCGGAGTGCCGGGGTTTCGCCGGTCTCATCGCCTGGCGCTGGGCGCACGTTCGGTCGCGTTGGCGCGGGGAGACGCCGAACACCGCGTCATCGCGGCCGAGGACGCGGGGTTGTCGGTGGCGGCCCTGCTGGGCAGCGGCAGCGCGGAACTCCGGGAATGGGTCGGCGACGTGCTCGGCGACCTGGCCTCCGACACCGACAACGACGCACGGCTTCGCGAGACACTTCAGGTATTCCTGCGCGCCGGATCGAGTTACAAAGCCGCCGCCGCAGAGCTCGACCTGCACTCCAACTCGGTGAAATACCGCGTCGGACGCGCGATCTCGCGGCGCGGCAGGCCGATTGCCGAAGACCGGCTCGACGTCGAACTCGCCCTGCTCATCTGCCACTGGTACGGCCCATCGATACTGCGAGCGGATTCGGCGTGAGCAGCCGAACCGCCGAGTGGCTCAGGCTGTGGCGATGACAGCGCTCGCTACCAGAGCGGCGGCCGGACCGATGACCTGGCTGCGGCGCAATCGCTCGCGCAGCGCGTATACGCCCAGTACCACGGGGACGATCGGATAGAGGGAAGACAACACCGACCGCCACGGCCGAGTACTCGGTCCGCGTGGCGAAGAGGTAGGACACCAGTGCGGCGGCGGCGAGGATGCCGGAACACACGGCGGTGAGGTCGGCCCGATGTGACCGGGCCGTCGCGGCGTCCCCTACTCCTCATCTCGATACCGGTGCCCACGCCATCGATCGCTCGGGCAGTTCCACAACGATCAGGATTCGAGAAGCGCTGGTCACCGAAGCCGACTTACCGTCATCGGCACGGAGGTCCGCCCGGTAGACGCGGCAGGCCGGTGAGCAGAGGAGGACACATGACTTGGAACAAGCGGGTTCGACGGACACACCGGTGGCTGGCGATCGTCTTCACGATGACGATCGTGGTCACCGTCGTCGTCTTGGCGCTGCAAGGCCCCGTCTGGGTGTCCTACGTGCCGCTGCCCCCATTGGCCTTGCTGCTCTTGTCCGGTCTCGGCATATGGGTGCTGTCGTATGCCGCTACCCGACGCGGCCGCGCACCCGCGAACCTCCCGCAGGCCGGGGCGGCCCGCGCCGCCGCACCACGGGTCCGGCGGCTGCACCGTGGGTCGGGCATCGTCTTCGTCGCGACAGTCCTCGCCACCGTCGTGGCCTTGGCCCAGGAAGAGCCGGTCATCTGGGTGTCCTACCTGCCGCTGCTCCCGCTCGCCCTGCTCATGTTCTCGGGTCTGTACATGCTGGTAGGGCTGTATGCCGCCGAGCGGCGCGGCACCCGTCAGGCGGCACAGCCGGGCTGACGACCACGTGACACAGCGGTCGGCGCGGAGTTGCCGCTTTTCGGTCTACCGCCGACGCGATGACGGGCCTCGGAGAGCTATCGTCGGAGCATGCGATCCAGGCCGCTGACGTTGATCCAGGACGAGCTCGTCGACTACGAGAAAGCCATGGAACGCATGGGTGAATTGGTCGACCGACGCCACAGCGGCGCGCGGCCGGATAGCCTCTGGCTGCTGAGCCATCCGCCGGTCTACACCATCGGACGCAGAACGCCGCAAGACCACCTGCCGGATCCGGCCCACGACATCCCGGTCGTGCAGACCACACGCGGGGGCCAGCTCACCTATCACGGTCCCGGCCAACTGGTCGGCTACCTCATCGTCCGGCTCGACTCCGGTGAAGGAGTGGTCGACTACATTCGCGAGGTCGAGTTCCGCCTCATCGAGGCGCTCGGCCGACTGGGCGTTCCCGCGGAACGCCGCGATACCCCGCCCGGCTCCGAGCTGCTCACCGGGGTGTGGACCAGGCACACCGGCCGCAAGATCGTCTCCATCGGCATGCGCCAGAGCCGCGGGATCACCAGCCACGGCTTCGCCCTCAACGTCCACGGCGACCTGGAACCCTGGCACTGGGCCGTCGCCTGCGGGCTTCCCGACGTCGACATGACCTCCGTGGCCCGCGAATCCGGGTCGGCCACAATGGAACTGGTACGCCCGGTCGTCGCCGCCGCTTTCGAGGCGCGTTGAACAGCACGTGCTTGCCCGCGCGACCGGCCGAGTAGTGCTCACCTGAGTTCCACTCTCTGGGAGCGTCCACTCGAACAAGGTCCGCGATGCGCTGAACAGGCCGCCGAAAGGCATGGAGCTGCCCGCTTCCGCCCAGTTGTGGCGTGGCCCACAATCCAGGTCACAGCAAGTCCGCCCGCGATCCGCCCGGTCATTGCCATCCTCGAGTCATGCGATTGGTGATCATCGGAGGCGGCATCCTCGGCACCGCCCATGCCATGGCCGCGATCCGACGCGGGCATGAGGTCGTGCACCTCGAACGGGAACTCGAGGCGCGCGGGGCGAGCGTGCGCGACTTCGGCTCGGTCCGGGTGTCGGGGCGCTCGGCCGCGGAACTCGACCTCGTCCTGCGTTCACGGTTGCTGTGGGAGGAGATCGGCGGGAGGGTGCCCGGCGTGGGATTCCGGCCCGCGGGTTCGCTCATTCTGGTGCGCACCCCCGAGGAATTGGCGGTCGCCGAGGCCGCGGCGGCCGGCCCCGAGGCCGAAGTACGCGGTTTCGAATTGCTCGACCCGGAGACCGCCCGCGTCGTCAATCCCGCGCTGCGCGGCGAATTCCTCGCCGGACTGCATTGTTCGACCGACGCGGTCGTCGAACCACGGCAGGCGCTGCCCGCGCTGCGCGCCTATCTCACCGCGACCGGCCGCTACACCTTCCATTCCGGCACCGAAGCGCGGGATGTCACCGATACCGGCTCCGGCGCACGAACGCGCGACGATCAGGGGCGAGTCTTCGACGCCGACCTGGTGCTGGTCTGCCCCGGCGCGGTGCGCACCGGCCTGACCAGTGAACTGGCCGGAGCGCTCCCCGTGCGGCGGGTCCGGATGCAGATGATGCAGACCGCTGCACTGGGTGAGCCGCTCACCACCGCCGTCGCCGACGGCGACACGTTCCGGTATCACCCCGGCTTCGCCGGCCCCGAGGTCGAGGTGCTGAATCGCGAACAATCACAGACAGCGTCCGCGGCCGAGCACCGGATGCAACTGCTGTGCGTGCAGCGCCTGCACGGCGGGTTGACCATCGGCGACTCCCGCGAGCACGCCGAGCCGTTCGCATTCGACGTGGACGAGGCCCCTTACGAGCACCTCACGTCCGTGACCGAGGAGTTGCTGGGCCGCAAACTGCCGCCCGTCGTGCGGCGGTGGGCGGGCGTGTACAGCCAGAGCATGGATCCCGGCGTCCCGGTCCTCCGCGCGCGAGCCGACCAGCACATCTTGGTGATCACCGGAGCAGGCGATCACGGCCTGACCCTCGGACCTGCCTTCGGCGAGGAGACCGCCGATCTGCTCGAGCTCTGAGGAGGACACACCGGGACAGCTTGTTCCGGCCGCGCCGTATCGCCCGGCGGGCGGATCATCGGTGGCCGAACCCGTCCCCCGCGTAATCCACTCCATTCCACCAGGATTCGAGCGGCTCCGACTCGTAGGCATCGGGTGGCGGGCGATACCCGGCGGGCAGGTCGAACGACACCGCACCCGTGCGCAGGGCGATATCCCGAATGCCCACGAGCTTCGATTTCGTGCATCGACATCCGGGCTCCTGTCGCCGTCCGGTCGCGACACTATGCGTTACCAGACGTATCCCAAACCTCGGCATCCATGGTGCTGTCACACCACAGAATCCGCGCGTCGATTCGCGCCGGTCGCCCAGGGTGGGAAGAATGCTCCGCAATCACGAAAGTAATTGTCCGCCTTTGGATAATGTGCCTTATGGAGCGGACGGCAATGACTGGAGAAATAACGGTGGTACTGCTCTGGGTGGCGATCGTCGCCATCGTCGTGACTCTTCTCGGCGGTGCGGCCGCGGCCATGGTGTGGGATCCGAATTCCCGCCGGAAAGCCCGGGCAACCGGAAAAGGCGCCGCATTGCCGTTGGCGAGCATTCCGGCACCGCACGACAGTTGGCCCCGCCGGCCATGAGATGCGCTCGTCACCTGCGCAGCGGCCCCTGCCTCGGTGTCCGTCGACGCTGATCCGACCGCTCGGGGCGTCCCACCCCGAAACGTTGCCATACAGTTGCCATTCGCAACGCATGTCGGATTCCCAGGCCCGTGCCCAGCAGGTACGGTGACGATCAAGAGCGCGGGGCAGCGCCCTCACGGGTGTCGGCGTACGGCACTGGCACCGAGAACCCCGAGAAGACGGAGGTGCGGCAGTGACAGGCACCGAAACCACACCCGGGCCATGGCCGATGTTGCGCGTCGATGACTGGACGCCCACGCGCGAGACGCTGCATATGTGGATGCAGATCATCGGCAAGATCAGGCTTTCGCACGCTCCACTGGTCAACCATTGGTGGCAAGTCACTTTCTACGTCAGTCCGAGGGGACTGACCACCTCCGCCGTGCCACACCCGACGGGGTCCTTCGATATCGAATTCGACTTCCTCGATCATCGGCTGCACATCCGGTCCAGCGACGGCCGAACCCGCCAGGTCGCGCTCGAACCCAAGCCGGTAGCGACCTTTTACGGCGAAACCGTCACCGCGCTCGGCGAACTCGGCATTCCGGTGCGAATCCAAGCCGCGCCCAACGAGGTCGAGCCCGCCATTCCGTTCGCCGAGGACTACGAGCATCGCTCCTACGACGCCGCGGCCGCCACCTTGTTCTGGCGGCAACTGCTCGCCGCCGATCGTGTCATGCACCAGTTCCGCTCCCGCTTCATCGGCAAAGTGAGCCCGGTGCACTTTTTCTGGGGCGCAATGGATCTGGCGTGCACGAGATTCTCCGGCCGAACCGCTCCGCCACACCCCGGTGGCGCGCCCAACTGCGGCGACTGGGTGATGGTCGAGGGCTACTCGCACGAACTGAGCAGTTGCGGCTTCTGGCCGGGCGGCGGGCCCGACGGCGCCTTCTACGCCTACGCGTACCCGGAGCCCGAGGGATTCGCCGACTACCGGGTCGGCCCGCGACAAGCCTTCTACAACCATGACTACCGTCAGTTCCTCCTGCCCTACGAGGCGGTGCGCACCGCCGAAGCGCCGGAGCGCGTGTTGCTCGAGTTCCTCGACACGACATACGCCGCCGCCGCCGACCTCGGCCATTGGGATCGTGCGGCCCTGGAGGCCGACCCCGACCGCTGGCAGCACCAGCGCCGGGCGACCGGCATGGACGGGACACGATCGTGACCGCTTTCCGGGCAGGTGATGCGGCGTCGACCGTCGCGCCCCGCCGATCCGCCAGGAATGGCGCGCGTTCCGCGCATCGCACCGTTCGTCGGTGACATCCGCGGCTCTCGGGTACGAGGTCTTCACGCCGACGAATGGAGCGCGGGGTGCGCACGGCTTCGGCGATCGCGCCGCGGGCGAAGTGGCACCTGAACTACCTGGTGAACGGCTCGATGGTCAGGTCAAGTCGTCCATCCACTGCGGAACCCCCGGTTCAGGCGACCGTTTGGTAGTCATCTGGGTTCGCGAACCTTCCCACCTATGGGGAACGATCCTCCTAGCGGTGCACCGATCAATGTATCGTTATATGACGGCACGTTAATTGACGGGATGAATCTTATGCACAACACGAGGAAGCGCGTGACAGTGCGTCGAGTGGTGGCCTCGGCGCTGATCGGCGGGGCGGTCGTCACGGCGGCGACAGTCGCTCTGCCCGAACCTTCGGTGACCATCACCGCGGATCGGTACTCGCACAACCCGGCCGACAAGCGCGGTTCCGGGGTGGGAGAGCGCGCCCGGAGCAGCAACCACGGCGGATACCGCGGGCGTAACGAGCGCCCGTGCCAGTACACCCCCGAGGGTTACTGCACCGGAGGGCGCTGACCTCCGCTCGCCAGGTCGGCGGCGGGCTGGATCGCCGAGGGCGGCCCGGAAGGGCCGCCCTTCCGCGTTTCCGCAGGCCGGTAGGCGAGGTGGACGACGCCGTCGGCGTCGCTGCAATCTCCCAACACGGTGCGGTTCGACCGAGACGCGAGAGCCGGCCCGACGGTCGCCGCCGGGCCGGTGCGCCACGAGTCCGTGCCCGTGTCAGCCGATGATCGAGTTCATGATCGTGCCGGCACTGGTCGCCACCGCGCCCCCGGCCATCGCACTGGCGACCATCTTCGGCGACTGGAGGCTGCCGCCGTTCCATTTCTCCCACGCGAACCTGCCGCCGCCGTAGGTGATCGCCGTGATACCGGACAACTGGACCAGCCAAGTGAAATAGCGACCCATCTGCATCAATTTGTCCGCGAGCGGCGGCTCTTCCGCGGTCGGATTTTCGAACTGCTGCGCGATCACGGTGTCGTGCAGCGCGGCCAGAATCATGCTCACGTTCGTGCTCCTTTTCGCATGCCGAGGTGATGCCGGAGACAGATTCGAAAAGAAAGAGCTGCGCTACCGAGGAGTTCGGCGCGCCACGGGCACTGCGACGCCCACGGCCGCCGAGCCGGCGGTCCCGTGTCGTGGTCGTGTCCTGCTTTCCGGTGGTTGCCGGGAAACTCGTGACAAGATCGATTAGACCGTATGACGAGGGCGTATTCCTCGCGACACACCGTGCTGCGCATGATTCAACTCACAGCCTCCCGCCGTGCCGGACCACGCTGCGGCCTCTACGATTTCATTGAGTGCAGAGGCTGACATGACGTCGGTGCAGTGCGGCGCCGAACCTTCCGCTGAGATCACCGTGACCGCGGGGAGGACACAAATGCACACCGCTTTCTTGATTCCACTGCTCATCACGCTATTGATCGTCACCGCGACGGCCATCGTGGCCGGTTATGCCACCGTTTTCGCAGCCTATTGGTTCGAGCTGCGCTCCACCGAAAGACACGGCGGGCGGCCCGATATGTCGCCGCGCTGACATTTCCTCGGACACGACGAACGGGCCGGGGTCGCTACGACACCCGGCCCGCCGTTTCGTCGGATCAGACCGTTACGCCGGATTTCCCGGTCACCGTCTCGCCGATCCACGGCAGCACGGCGTCCCGGACCCGGACCGTGCCCGGCAGCAGGCCGTTGGCGGCCAGTAGATCGGCCGCGTGCTGCTGTTCGTCCAGGAATTCCTCGGAGACGGGCTGCACACCGAAGGGCCTGGCGCGCAGGGCGGCTTCCCACGCGTCCAGGCTCGCGGCCCCACCGCGGGCCACCACGTCGTCGACGAAGTACTGGGCGGCCGCGCGCGGGTTCTCCTGGATCCACGCGTCCGACTGCTGCAAGGCGGTGATGATCGCCGTGAGCGCCGCGCGGTTGCCTTCGGCGAAGTCCCGCCGCGTGAACCACAACGAGGGGTGACTGAACAGCGACTCGGTGTCCACGAGCGTGCGCAGGTCGGCGGCCGCCTCGATCGCGGCGAGACCCGGATACGCGCCGACCCAGGCGTCCAGGTCGCCGCGCAGCAGCGCCGCTCCGCCGTCGTGCACGTCGATGTCCACCGGTTCGATGTCCTTCCACGTCAGGCCCGCGCGGTCCAGCGCGAGCAGCGCGAGGGTGGTCTGCCAGGAACCGTGCGCGATGCCGACCCGCTTGCCCTTCAGATCCAGCACCGTCTCGATGCCGGAATCGGCTTCGGTGACCAAGCGGCCGTTCTCCACCCGAGGTCCGGAGATGCCGACATAGACGATGTCGCGTCCGTTGGCGAGCGCGGTCACCGGGGGCGTGAAACCGGTGCCGATGAAGTCGTAGCCGCCGTCGAACAGATGATCGGAGTGCAGCGACGGCAGTCCCGTCCTCGGGTCCACCGGCGCGGGGCGCGGCAGCTCGCGCAGGTCGACCCACTCCACGTCGGGCAGCAGATGCTCCAGGATGCCGCGGTGGCGCAGAACGAACAGGGAGTTGTTGTGCGGGAAGTAGCCGACACGAATGGTCATGATCATTCCTCGATTTCGCTGGGTGGGGCCGGTCAGATCAGGCCGCGGCGGCGGGCCTCGTCGGCCAGGCCGGTGCGGCTCCACTGCACCGCGAGGTTGGACGGATCGAATTCGACCGAGCCGCCCAGGGTTTCGGCGATCGCCTGGTATTGCGCGCCCTCCTCGAGCAGCACGACGAACTTCGCCAGCTCCAGCAGTCCCGAGCGGCCGATGACGTTCGCTCCGCCGTTGGCCTCGAAGATCGCGACCAGGTCCGGGTCCTCGACCAGCTCGGACAGGATGAAGTCGCCCGCGCCGATGCTGCGGTCGATGTGCGGCGGGACGGCCCTGGACAGGGTGAGCCGCTGGGCGGCCGCGTAGCGGATCGGCAGCGTGCGATGGGTCTGCGCCCACCCGCCCAGCCACGGGGTGTGTATGTGCACCACGGAGGTGATCTCCGGATGCGCGCGGAACACCTTCGCGTAGCCGGTGACGAATCCGGCGGAGCCGTTCCCCGACAGCACCTCGCCGTCGAAGGTGGCGACCACCGGCGCGATGGCACGGTCCTCGGCCCACGGCCCTGGTTCGTTCAGGGCGACGGCTATCTCTTCACCGGGCACGCGCTCCACGAAATTGACGGTGCCGTTGCCGGAAACGGTGCCGGTCTCCCGGAACACCCGGAATGCCTTCTCGGCGTCGCGGGTCGCGGCGGCGACGAAGGTGGTGACGGACTCCGGCAACCGGGTCTCGGTGGTGGTCATGGTTTCTCCTGAATCATCGAGCGGGGGAAAGGGAGGGCGCGGCGGTGGACGCGGTGAGCCGGGATCGGCCGAGCAGTGGGAGCACCTCTTCGCCGACGCGATAGGCCTCCTCCAGGTGCGGGTTGCCCGCGAGGATGAACGCGTCGACGCCGAGAGCGATCAGCTCGTCGAGCCGTTGCGCCACCTGTTCGTAGCTGCCGACCAGGCCGAATGCCGGACCGCCGCGGATCAGGCTGAATCCGCACCAGACGTTGGGTTGCACTTCCAGGTCGCGGTATCCGGTGATGGTCTCCGGCACCCACCCCTGGATGCGGGCGGCGCCGACCGAGTCGCCTCGCGCGGCCCGCTCGGCCGCGCCGCGGTCGACGAAGGCCCAGCCCTTCTCGATCTCCGCCCAGGCCGCCTCCTCGGTGTGCCTGGCCAGGATGTCGACGCGTACGGCGAATTTCGGTGTGCGTCCGCTGGTTCCGGCGTGGGCGCGCACACCGTCGAACTTGGCGCGCAGGTCGGCGAACGGCTCCAGCCAGGACAGGTAGTAGTCGGCATGCGTGCCCGCGGCCCGCACCGCGGCGGCCGAGGATCCGGAGAAGTACACCTCGGGAAACGGCTGTCCGGCGAGGCCCGGCGCGAGGGCGGCGCCCTCGGTCCGGAAGAACCGGCCGTCGTGGTCGTAGGGTTCGCCGTCCCACACACCGCGCAGCACATCGAGGAACTCGCTGGTGCGGGCGTAGCGATCGTCGTGCGAGACCTTGTCACCCCACCACAGCTGGGCGGGCCCGCCGCCCCCGCTGATGATGTTGTAGACCAGCCTGCCACCGGTCGCGCGCTGCAGGCTCGCCGACATTCGCGCCGCCTGCACCGGGTGCAGGAAGCCGGGCTGGAATGCGACCATGAAACGGTAGGTGGTCGTCTCCCCGGCCAGCGCCGCCGCGACCGCCCACGGGTCGTCGGTCACCGGGAACGAGGGCAGCAGGCCGCCGAGGAATCCGGCCGATTCGGAGGCCTTCGCCACCGCCGCCATGTGGTCGATATAGCCGTAGCCGTCGAGTTCGCCGCCACGGATGGCGGGTGCGATATTGCCCGGCCCGTATCCGTTGGCGTGGCCGCGGTTGTAGCGGCGCGGCGTGCGCAGCGACGCGTGATCGCCTTCCATGCCGATGCGCCAGTAGATGTCGATGGTCATACGATTGCCTCCTGCTCGGTCAGGGTGCGGCCGACCGGGTCGGCGAGGAACAACAGGTGCTCCCCCGCGCGATGCAGTTCCTCGATGTGCGGGTGCCCGGCGAGCACCACGCTGTCGACACCTGCCTCGGTGTAGGACGACAAACGGTGCGCGACCTGCGTGTAACTGCCGACGAGGCCGATGGCCGCGGAGTATCCGAGGCCGGCGAACCCCGCCCAGCGGCCGTCGCCCAGATCGTGTGCTCGTGCGTCCGGCCCGTCCGGGTGCGCCTCGCGCCAGAGGCGTTCGGCGCGAGCCCATGCCTCGTCCTCGGTTTCCCGCGCGATGACCGGCAGCTCCAGCCCGGCGCGCACCGTGCGTCCCGCCGCCGTCGCGCGCTCACGCAAGGCGGCGATCGCGGTATCGACACCCGCCTCGGTCTCGGTGAAGACGTGCACGTCCCCGTGTTCGGCCGACAACTCGAGCGCGGCGGCGCAATCGCCGGTCAGGTAGACCGTCGGGAACGGCAGCCCGGACAGGATGCCGCGGAAGCCGCCGTCGATCACGTCGTAATGCGTTCCGGCGTAGTGGAACCCGGTGCCCGCGAAGCCCGCCGAGGGGACCGCGGCCTCGTTCCAGACACCGCGGGCGACGGTGAGGAACTCCGCGGCCCTGGCGTAGCGGTCGTCTCCGGTGACACGATCACCGCGTGCCCGCGCGTCGGCGGGGTCGGTGTCCACGGCCAGTTGCCAGGCCAGTCGGCCGCCCGAAACGCGTTGCAGGGTGGCCGAGATCTTCGCCGCGTAAACCGGAGTGCCGAACGCGGGCTGGAATTCGACCACCACGCGGGAGTGCCGGGTGCCGCGCAGCGCACCGCCCGCCACGATCCACGATTCCTCGCCGTCGGGGTCGTAGGGCGCGAGCACCCCGTCCAGCCCGGCGAGTTCGGCGGCATCGATGATCTGCGCGAGGTCGTCGAACGGCCCGAAGCGTCCCGGGCGCAGGTCGGTCGCGGGCGTCACCGGCGCGGGGCCGCAGAATCCGCCGCGATTGCGCTGTTCGGGACGGGCGTGGCGGCCGTCGCCCCGGGAAGGCAAGCGCCACAGGAACTCGGTCATGCCGTGGCCTTCCCGGATGCGACGAGTTCCTGGGCCCGCGCCAGCGGCTCGTACGCGACCCAGGAGTCCAGGTCGAAGTCGGCGGCGAGGAAACCGTGCGCGCAGAGGAACTGCTTCTGCACGCCGATCAGCTCGACCCGTTCGTCCGACAGCGAGGGGTGTAGGCCGCGGTGGAAGTTCGCGCCGTACGCCGCGACGACACCCTCCGGGCCGGAGAGTGTTTCCCGCTGGAGCACATCCCGGACCCCCTGTAGGTTGCCCGCGGCCCAGTCGGCCGCACGCAGGCTCTGCGCGAGGAACTCCACCACCACCTCCGGACGCGATTCCAGCAGGTCCGAGTGCACGGTGATCGGGCGTGGCGTCCCGTTGTTGACCCGGAAACGTTTCGCCTCGGTCGCGTCCAGGTCCACCGCGACGCGCAGGCCGTGCTCACGCGCGACTTCCTGGGCGCGGGCGCCCTTGACGTAGATGGCGTCCACCTCGCCGCGCAGCAACTCCGCCACACCCCAGGTGACCACCCGGCGATCCGCCTGGATCTCCGTGCGTACCTGCGGGTTCCGCTCCACACCGATCTCGACGACGTGCACGTCGGCGAGGGTGTGACCGCCGAGCCGCAGGGCGTTCGCGAAACCGTGCAGGGCCATCGCGCGGGGGAAGCTGCGCGCCTGGTCCTGCGCCCACGCCGGGACGCCGATGCGCAGACCGGCCAGCTCGGCCGCGCCGCCGACGGTGGACTCCGGACCGACCAGAATGGCTTGCGCCTCGTCGATCCAGGTCAACCCGATCAAGCGGGTGGGCGAGCCCTGGGCGCGCGCCGCCAAGGCCGGAACATTCCCACCCTCCCGGATGAGCCCGGACAAATCGTGCAGGAAGTGGTGTCCGGCCAGCTCCGGTCCCGCGTCCTGGAGGACGCCGAACTCCAGCCCGGCTCGCGCGGCGGCGTCGCCGAGCCAGCCGAGGCTGTGCGCGAGCCCGCTCGCGGTGGGCACCGGGCAGCGGGTGTACCAGAGGGTGTCGGTCATGAGGCACTCCTTGGAGCGGGCGTGGTGCGGCCCACGCCGAGCTGATCGAGAAAAAGGGCTTGGTAACGCAAGGTTTCGGGGTCGGCGCGGTCACGCGGGTGGGCCACGTCGATGCCGACGTCCACCGCGAAGCGGCCCTTGTCCAGGATCAGCACGCGGTCGGCCAGGCGGATCGCCTCGTCGACGTCGTGGGTGACCATGAGTACCGCGGGGCGGTGCCGGGCTACCAGGTCGCCGACCAGGTCCTGCATCTGCAGGCGGGTCAGCGCGTCCAGCGCCGCGAAAGGCTCGTCGAGCAGCAGCAGTTCGGGGTCGCGCACGAGCGCACGGGCCAGCGCCGCGCGCTGTGCCTCGCCACCGGAAAGCGTGGCGGGCCACTGCCTGGCCTTGCCGTCGAGGTTGACCTCGGCCAGGGCGCGCAGCCCGGCTTCGCGGTTGAGCCGGGAACGGCGCTGCCCGACGATGACGTTCGCCAGCACCCGTTTCGAGGGGATCAGCCGCGGCTCCTGGTAGACGGTGGTGCGCCGTCCGGGGACGAGCACCTCCCCCGCGTCGGGCGCTTCGAGTCCGGTCAGCAGGCGCAGCAGCGTGGTCTTGCCGGTGCCGCTGGGCCCGAGCAGGACGACGAACTCGCCGCGCCGGATGGTCAGGTCGACGCCGTCGAGCACGGTTTTGTCACCGAACGACTTGCGCAGGCCGGTGATCGAGACGGCGACCGGTTCGGTCACCGCGGGCGCGGCGGCCGCCTCGGCTCCCGGTTCGGTGACGGCGGTCATCGGATCGCCACCTGTCCGCGCCATGGCATCGCCAAACGCTCCGCCAACCGCACCAGCCCGTCGAAGATCAAGCCGAGCAGCGCGTACAACACGACGCACAGCACCATGTAGTCGGTGCGGTTGTACTCCTGCGCCAGGGTGACCAGATAACCCACGCCTTCCCTGGTGCCGACCTGCTCGGCGGCGATGAGACCGGTGATGCTGATCGACAGGCACACCCGCAGCGCCATCAGCACGCCGGGCAGGGCCGACGGCAGGACGACCTCGAGTACCAGCCGCGAGCCGGTCAGCCCGAAACTCCGGGCCGCCTCGACCATCTTGCGATCGACGTTGCGCACCCCGAGGTAGGTATAGGCGTACATCGGCGCCACCGTCGCGACGGCGATGAGCAGCACCTTGTACAGCTCATCGATGCCGAACCAGGCGATGAACAGCGGCACCAGCGCGAGGAACGGCACCGCGCGCAGGATCTGCATCGTCGAATCGACCAGCTCCTCACCGAGACTCGACAGCCCCGACAGCAGCCCGAGCGTCAGCCCGATGGCCACGCCGATACCGACGCCGAAGGCGGCGCGCACGAACGACGCGAGCGCGAAGTCCAGCAGCTGTCCGGTGCCGAGCAACTCGGTGAACGCCGTCCACACCGCGGGCGGGCCCGCGAGCACGCGCTCGGAGAGCGCTCCGGTCGCGGAGCCCACCCACCAGCCGGCGACGATCAGCCCGGGGAGAAGGAACCGCAACGGTAGCGAAAGCCATGTGGGCCTGCGCTTTCCGACACGGCTACGGGGCGGGGCGAGCGCGGTGGGCACCAGCCCCGCCGCGGCGATCACCGCCATCTCAGCTGCCCGCCTGGATCGCGGCCAGCTGCTCGGGCGTCAGCTTGGACTTCAGGTCGTAGAAGATGTCGGCGGCGGTGATCCTGCGGGTGATCACGCCGTTGCCGAAGAAGGTGTTCACCACGTCGGCCAAGGCGGTGGCGTCCGCCTCGTTCGGCAGGTGCGGCGCCGTGGCCTCGCCGCCCACCCGGTAGGCGTCGGTGAGCCGCGCGCCCGACAGTGCGCGCGGGCCGGTCTTCTCGAAGACGTTCTCGAAATCGGCCGGGTTGGCCCGCTGCTTCGCCGTGAGGTCCTGCAGCACGTCGAGATACTTCGCCGCCACGTCCGGGCGCTGGTCGAGCACCTCGGTGCGGAACACGACGACCGTGTTGTCGTTGGAGCCGATGCTCTTCTCCGTCGCGATCTCGACACCGCCGTTGGCCTTGGCCTCCTGGTAGGGCACCAGGAACGACGCCCAGCCGTCCACCTTGCCGGTCGCGAACGCCGAGGCGGCGTCTTTCTGCTGCAACGGAACCCGCGTCACCTTGTCGGCCGGGACGCCTGCCTGTGCGAGCGCCTTGAGCAGGATGTATTCGCCCTTGGCCGCGGGATTCACCGCGACGCGCCTGCCGACCAGGTCGGCGACCGAATGCACGCCCGATTCCGGGGTCACGATGATGCCGCTCTGATCCTTGCCCGCCGGATCCTGCACGGCGACGATCCGCACGCCGACGTCCTTGGACAGCGCGCCGACGACCGGGCTGAACGCCGCACCGGAGACGTCGAGTTCCTTGGTGTTGAACAACTTCAGGTTGGAGCTGAAGCCGGGGGTGGTGGTGACCCACTCGATCTTCGCGCCGAGCGGCGCCAGCGCCGCGTCGAAGGTGCCGTCGCGCTTGCCGACCGCCAGCGGGCCGGAGTTCCCCGGGTCGGCGACTTTGAGCACGAAGGAGGCGCCTGCGCCGGTGTCGCCGCCGGTGTCCGAACCACACGCGGCGACGAGTGCGACGAGGGGAACGATCGCTAGCGCGATGCGCATGAGGGCTTGCCGCCACATCGTGAGGACTCCTTGTCCGAATTGTCGATCAATGCCCTCGCAGAGTAGGGACGGCGACGCCGGGTCACGAGGTAATGCTTTCCGAGGATCGGAAAGCTTGACATATCGATCTCCCTATACTTCCCTGATCCGAACTGCTGTGAGCCAGCTTCTGGCGGAGTGCTCGCGACGAAGGCCTCGACGTATTCGCTGAAGCTTTCCAAATATCGGAAAAGAGCAAACCTTCTCACCCCCAGTGTTGTGTTACCGTCGGATCCGTGGAACCCTCCGGCGTGCAGACCGTCGCCCGCGCCCTCTCGGTCCTGGACTGCTTTCGTGACGGCCGGGAACGCGGCGTCTCGGAAGTGGCGCGGCAGCAGGGTCTCGCGGTCAGTACCACGCACCGGCTGCTAACCACGCTCGTGCAGGCGGGCTTCCTGGAGAAGAACACCGAATCCAGCCGATATCGCATGGGCGGCGCCCTCGCGGAGTGGGGCCAGATCGCCTACCGCCAGCACCGGATCTATCTCGCCGAGCCGTATCTGGAACAGCTCGCGGGCACCACCGGAGCCAGCTGCTCGGTCGCCACCCGCCACGGCATCCACGCCGTGCTGCTCGGTACCAGCCGGTGGCGGGAGACCGACGGACACGAACTGCAGGGGGTGCGACTGCCGCTGCACGCCAGCGCGCTCGGCAAGGCCCTGCTCGCCTGGTCGGAGACCACCGACGAGCAGCTGTGCGAGCTTCCCTACGACGAGGGAACCGAGCGCTCGGTGTCCGGGCCCGGCGAGCTGCGCGCCGAACTGATCACCGCGCGGGAGCGCGGATACGCCTACAACGACGAGGAACTCGATCCCGGCTTCCGCACCATCGGCCTGCCCATCCTCGATCCGGCGGGCCACTGCCGGTTCGCACTCGGCCTGCGCGGGCCGACGACGCTGATGATCCCCGCACGCGTGCCGTTCTTCGTCGAGCTCGCGAAGGTCACCGCACAGGAGATCTCGGCCAGGTTCGCCGCCGCCTAGCTTCGCGAAAATAGGACGATCCGGTCGAACAACCACCTGCCGCGGGTGCGCCGCCCTATTGTTGACGCGTAATCGATAGCGCGAGGTCGTCATTCGGGAGACGACTGCGGTGCCGCGCCGGTGCTGTCCGGCGTCGACCGGGGAAGGAGTCGCATGCCGAACGGTCACGCGCGGGTGCGCGCCGGGTCGTCGACCAAGCTCGATATCAGGCTCGCCCACGAGGCGCGGGTCTACGACTACTGGCTCGGCGGCAAGGACAACTATCCGGCCGATCGCGCACTCGGCGACACGATCGCCATGCACATCCCGACCATCCGCGCCATGGCCCGCGCCAATCGCGCGTTCCTCGGCCGGGCGGTGCGCTATCTGGCAGGCGAGGCGGGGATCGATCAATTCCTCGACATCGGCACCGGCCTGCCCGGCGCGGGTAACACGCACGAGGTGGCACAGCGGATCGATCCGGCCGCACGCGTGGTCTACGTCGACAACGACCCGCTCGTGCTCGCCCACGCCCGGGCGCTGATGGCGAGCACACCGCAGGGCAGGATCGATTTCCTCGACGCCGATCTGCGTGATCCGCGCGCGGTTCTGGACGCGCCCGTCCTGGCCGACACTTTCGACCCGGACCGCCCCATCGCGATATTGCTGGTCGCGATCATGATGTTCTTCCGCGACAGCGACGATCCGCACGGTGTCGTGCGCCGGCTGCTGGAGGCGGCGCCGTCCGGCAGCTATCTGGTGCTCACCCATTCCACCGGTGATTTCGACCAACGCGCCATGGCGCGCGCGGCGGCCGCCGCCGAGCAGGCCGGTATCGCGTTCCGCCCGCGCAGTCGCGAGGAGGTCGAATCCTTCTTCGCCGGAACCGAACCGGTCGAGCCGGGTGTCGTGCCGATCGCGGCTTGGCGTCCGGAGACGGAGGCCCTAGCGGCCGAGCCGCGCTCCGCCTGGTACTGGTCGGGCGTGGGACGCAAACCCTGAGCGGCGTTTGAGCCGCCCCCGTTCGGCAATCACGTCGAAGGTATCCGGCGGCCGCGCAAGGGCGAGGTGGTGACATGGTCGACGACGTCGAGAAGCGCTGGCGCGATCCGCGCGGGTTCCGCCGCGCGGCGACCTACGTCGCCTCGGTGCTCGCCACCGCCGCGCTGGTCCTCCTGCTGAGCGTGCTGTGGGCCGCGCAGCGCGAGTGCGCGGACGAGGCCCGACTGTTGTGTGACAGCGCCGCGCAGCTCGCCGTGGTGCTCGGGCCCGCGGTGGTCCTGCTGATCGGCGGCATCGGCGCCTTCGTCGAGACCTACGTGCAGTGGCGCCGCGGCCGGACCTGGCCCATCTGGCAGGGCGCGGGCTGGTTTCTGTTCATCCTGATGGTGGTCTATCTCGGAATCGGCGGCGGCGCGGCGGCGCGCTGATCAGTCCGCGACCCGCACGACCATCTTGCCGAAGTTGCGGCCCTCCAGCATGCCGACGAAGGCCTCGGGAGCGGCGGCCAAGCCGGACACGACGTCCTCGAGGTAGCGCACGCGGCCCTCGGCGACCCACTCGCCCATTTCCCGCAGGAAATCCGGGTACAGCTCGCGGACGAATTCGGTCTGGATGAATCCGCGCACCGTCAGGCTCTTGGTCAGGATGCGTCCGTAGTAGGCGGGCAGCCGGTCCGGGCCGTCCGGGGCGCCGGCCGCGTTGTAGTTGGCGATCAGCCCGCAGACAGGCACGCGCGCGTAGGTGTTCAGCAGCGGATAGACCGCGTCGGCCACCGCTCCGCCCACGTTCTCGAAATAGACATCGATGCCGTCGGGGACCGCCGCCGCCAGCTGCTCGGCGAAATCGGGGGCGCGGTGGTCGAGCGCGACGTCGAAGCCGAACTCGTTCAGGTAGGCGACCTTGCGAGGGCCGCCCGCGATGCCCACCGTGCGAGCGCCGCCGATCTTGGCGATCTGGCCGACGGCCGAGCCCACCGGCCCGGTGGCCGCGGCGACCACGAGCGTTTCACCCGGCTGCGGTTTGCCGATCTTGCGCAGTCCCGCGTAGGCGGTGAATCCCGGCATGCCGAGCACACCCAGCGCGGTCGAGACGGGAGCCTTGGACCGGTCGAGCGTGCGGACACCGCGCGCCGGCGCGACGTCGTGGGTCTGCCAGCCCGAATAGGCGAGCACCAGATCGCCTTTCGCCACCGACGGATCGCGTGATTCGAGTACCTCGGCCACGGTCGCGCCGACCATCACCCCGCCGATCTCCACCGGCGCGGCATACGACTCGGCCGAACTCATCCGGCCGCGCATGTACGGGTCGAGCGACAGGTACAGGGTGCGCAGCAGAACCTCACCCTCGGCCGGGGCGGGCAGCTCCGCGGTCTCGGTCCGGAAATTCTCCGGGGTGGGCGCGCCCACCGGCCGGGATGCAAGCACGATTCGCGTCGACTCGACCATGCGCCCACCCTAGCCGCAGGCACGGGCGCCGGACGCCCGCGCCCGATCGTGTCCGGCGATCACCAGGACGGCGCTTTCGGCCCCAGGAACAGGCCGCCGTTCACCTCCAGCGTCTGGCCGGTGACCCAGCGCCCGTCGTCGGAGGCGAAGAAGGCCACCGCGTCGGCTATGTCCGCGCCGCGGCCGACGCGCTCCAGCGCCGTCATGCCCGCGACCCCGGCGATCGCGCCGTCGTTGGTATGCAGCCAGGAGTTCATGTCGGTGTCGGTGATGCCGGGCGAAACGGTGTTCACGGTGATCCCGCGCGGCCCGAGGGTGTTCGCCAGCGAGCGGCTGAACACGTTGAGCGCTCCCTTGGTCATGCCGTAGACGACTTCCGGCGTGGCGAACCAGGTGACGCCGGAGGAGATATTGACGATGCGTCCGCCGTCGCGCAGCAACGGCAACGCCCGCTGCACGATGAACAGCGGCGCCCGCACGTTGACGGCGAACAGCCGGTCGAAGTGCTCGGGCGTGGCCTGTTCGACGGTGGCCTCGTAGGCGATGATCGCGGCGTTGTTCACCAGGATGTCCAACGGCCGGTCGCCGAGACCGGCGGTGAGTTCGCCGAACAGCTGGTCGATGTCGCCGTCGGCTCCGAGTTCGGCGCGCACCGGGAACGCCCGGCCGCCCGCGCGCCGGATCGCCGAGACCGTCTCCTCCGCCGCCTCCTTGTTGGTGCCGTAGTGCACGGCCACCTCGACGCCGTCGGCGGCCAGCCGCTCGGCGATGGCCCGGCCGATCCCCCGCGAGGCGCCGGTCACCAGGGCGGTCTTTCCGTTCGAACCAGTCATGCTGCACTCCCGCATTCTCGTTAGGTAACGTTCCCTAACATCGTTGACAGCGGTTACCGTATTCCCGTGGAACCGAAACGTCGAGCCGCCGCGGATACCAGGGAGCACATCCTGGTCGTCGCGCGGGAGTTGTTCTACGAACAAGGGATCCGGGCGACCGGCGTGGATCGCGTCGCGGCCGAGGCGAACGTGGCGCCGCCCACCCTGTACCGGCTGTTCGGTTCCAAGGACGATCTGGTCGCCGCTTACCTGGAACGCGAGGACCGCCATTACCGGGAGTGGTTCGCCGCGGCGGCGAGCGGGAACGGCCCGCGCGAGCGCATCCTCGCCCTGTTCGACGCGCTGGCAGAGCAGGTGCGCCCGGAATCCTGTCGTGGTTGCCCCTTCCTCATCGCGCTCGGGGAATTCCCGGACCACGACGTGCTCGGCCACAAACACGCCGTCGCGATGAAGAGCTGGGTGCGGACGCAATTCGCAGCGCTGGCCGGCGAACTCGCGGCGACCGCGCCGATCGCCGATCCGGCGGCGCTGGCCGACCAGTTGATGCTGGTGATGGAAGGCGTCTACGCCACGACGCAGGCGTTCGGCGCGACCGGTCCGGCCGCCCGGTCCCGCTCGTTGGTCGAGGCCCTGCTTCCCGGCGCGTCGGCCTGAACCCGAAGCCGACTGCCGTACAGACAGCGCTGGAGGATCACGCGGCGCGGGCGCGAGCGATCCGACGCCGACCGCCGGTCATCCCGCGGCGAATGACGAAACCATCCCTCCGGCAACGTGTTCGAGATGAGCGTACGGAGCATCGACTCGAGTGAGCGGGACATTGGCGCGGGAGGCCCGGCTTCGTAGCGTCGGAACCATGACCATGGAAATCGGCATCATCCTGCCCACCTCGACGCCCGATCCCGCGCAACCCATCCTGGGTGACGTGCGAGCCGCCGCCCGCCTCGCCGAGCAGGGCGGCCTGGACTCGGTCTGGTCCGCCGACCACCTCGTGGCCAGCGCGCCGATTCTGGACAGCACCGTGGTGCTGGCCACCGCCGCCGCCGCGACCGACCGCATCCGCATCGGCTACGGCGTTCTGCTGCTCGCATTGCGGCCGGTCGCGTGGGCCGCGAAGCAGATCGCCACGCTGCAGTACGTCTCCGGTGACCGGCTGATCCTCGGTGTCGGCACCGGGAATCCGGCGCACGGGGATGCCGGATGGCGGGCGGCGGGCGCCTCTTTCGCCGAGCGCGGCCGTCGCACGGACGAGGCGTTGCGCGTCCTGCCCGGTCTGGTCGCCGGGCATGCCACGGTCCTACCCGACGGCACCGAGATCACCCTGACACCGGGTGCGACCATGCCGCCGGTACTGGTCGCCGGTGACGGCGAGCGGGCGCGACGGCGGGCGGCGGCCTACGCCGAAGGCTGGATCGCCATCGGACTCGCGCCGAACCGGGTCCGCGCTAGCGTGGCCGAATTGACCACGCTCGCGGCCGAATACGGCCGCCCACCGCTCAGCGTGACGATCGTGGCGCCCTCCTTGGCGACCGATCCCGGCCAGGCGGCCGAGCAGTTGGCCGCCTACGCCGAGGCGGGCGCGGCGCGCGTCGTACTCGCCCCGTCCGGAGCGCAATGGCAGGCAGGCTACGAGTTCGCCGCGAAGATCAAGGCGCAGCTCTGATCGCGGCCCTCATCCGGCGCACAGCAATCCCAGCCCGAGGGCGAGCAGCACTGCCGCGATCACCGTATCGAGCACCCGCCAGGCGAGCGGGCGGTCGAACAGGGGGCCCAGCAGTCGCGCGCCGAAGCCCAGCGCGGTGAACCACAGCACGCTGGCCAGCATCGCCCCCGCGCCGAGGAACCAGCGATCCGGGCTCGCGTAAGTACTGGCGAAGGAGCCGAGCAGGACCACGGTGTCCAGGTATACGTGCGGGTTGAGCCAGGTCAGCGCCAAGGAGGTGGCCACCGTCGCACCGAGTGCCGCGGTGGCCCTCCCAGATTCGGCGCTCAGCGCGGCGGAGCCGAACGCCCGCCGGCCCGCCAGGACCGCATAGCCGATCAGAAACGCCGCACCCGCGTAGCGCGCCACCACGAGCGCCTCCGGAGCCGACTCGACGACCACGCCGAACCCGCCGACCCCCGCCGCGATCAGCACGATGTCGGACGTCGCGCACACCACGACCACCGCGAGCACATGCCTGCCGTTGATCCCTTGGCGCAGGACGAACGCGTTCTGCGCGCCGATCGCCACGATCAACGACAAGCCGAAGCCCAGACCGGACGCGGCCGCCACGGCCGCGGAGGAAATACTCACGCCGATCGACGCTATGGCCGCGTGATATCCCCAGGCAAGCTAAAGATTCTTACCTATGATTAAAATTCCTTGATATGGATCTCCAGCTCGACCAGCTTCGCGCTCTGGACGCCGTGATCAGCGAGGGAACCTTCGAGGCCGCAGCGCGGCGGTTGAACGTGACGCCGTCGGCGATCAGCCAGCGGATCAAGGCGCTGGAGGACGCCGCGGGCCGGATCCTCGTGCAGCGCGCGAAACCCGTTCGAGCCACCGAATCCGGATCAGCCGTTCTCCGGCTGGCCAGGCAGATCCAGTTGCTGACCGCGGACGCCGCGCGCGAACTCGGCGACGAAGCCTCCGAAGGCGCGATCCGGGTGCCGATCGCGGTCAACGCCGACTCGCTGGAAACCTGGGTACTGCCCGCGCTCGGCCGTGCGCCGCGCGGAGTGTGCTTCGAGATCCACCGGGAGGACGAGGAACACACCACGCGACTACTGCGCGACGGCACCGTGATGGCGGCGATCACCTCGACCGCGCGACCGGTGCAGGGTTGTAAGGTCGATCGTCTCGGCGCGATCCGCTACCGGCCGATGGCGAGCCCGGAGTTCGCCGCCGCCTGGTTCGCCGACGGCACGACGGCGAAGTCCTACGCCACCGCCCCGGTCGTGTTGTTCGACCGCAAGGACGATTTGCAGGATCGGCTGCTGCGCGGGCGCGGTCGCGAGCCGCTGGATCCGCCACGCCATTACGTGCCCTCGTCCACCGGCTTCGCCGCGGCGGTCCGGCTCGGGCTCGGCTGGGGCATGCTGCCCGATCTGCAGACCGACGACGACCGAGCGACCGGCCGTCTGGTCTCGATCGATCCGGGCGTCGTCATCGATGTCCCGCTGTACTGGCAGCAGTGGCGTCTGGATTCCCCCACCCTGGGTGCCATCGCCGCCACCATCGCCGAAGAGGCGGCGCGCGTCTTGCGCTGACAGCTGCGAATTCCGTTACTCAGCAACCTTTTCCGGATTCGTCGCACCGCCGGGCCAGAAGTGCGGGCACTCTGCCCCGGCGGCGCCGTATCCGAGAAGGCGCGACCGTGGGCACGGTAGCACCGTCAGTTGTTCGGAGCCCCGAATGAGTCGGATGGGCTGCGCACGGCAAATGCCCGGTGATGTCGCGGCGGCCGGGGCGCCGACCGCACGACACCAGGCCACTCGACTACCTCGTATTCCTCCATATCGGGACGCGGCGAGGTAATTTGATCTCCGCTACGCCGACCACAGCTTCAGCTCCATCCCGCACCCACCCGAGATGCACAGGAGTTCACTTTGGCACGGCACCGTCGCCCGAACCGCTCGCGCGCCCACGGCGCTTTCGCCGTCGCCGCCGTGGTGGGCACACTGCTCGCCGGTATCGGAACCGATGCGGCGGCGCGCCCGATCGGCCCCTACGACGTCGGCGGGGCGATCGAGGTCGAGTACGACGAGGCCGGTGGGCCCGCGTTCTTCGGCGACCCGGTCACGCCCGACTCGCCCGCTGCCCGCGGTGGCCGCTACCAGGCGTTCGAGCGCGGCTCCTCCATCTACTGGCACCCGGACACCGGAGCCAACCAAGTCGGCGGCGCGATCCGCGACAAATGGGGCAATCTCGGTTACGAAGGCGGATCGCTCGGTTATCCCGTGACGAGGGAAGCGGCGACCCCCTCGAAACCGGGCAGTTACAACGTCTTCCAGAACGGTTCGATCTACTGGTCGCTCGGCACCGCCGCGCATCAGCTCGGCGGCGTGATCCGCGACAAGTGGGGCACCTACGGCTGGGAGAGCAGCCCGTTGGGATTTCCCATCACCGACGAATCCTCCGCCCGCGCAGGCAACGGCCGCTACAACCTCTTCGGCGGCGGGGCCATCTACTGGTCCCCGCGCACCGGCGCCCACGTCGTCTGGGGATCCATCCGCGAGTCCTGGGAGGCCGCGGCGGCCGAAGCCGGACGCTACGGCTACCCCACCAGTGACGAATACGACTTCGAGAACGGCAAAGCCCAGGACTTCGAGGGCGGCCGCATCACCTGGACGCCCTAGCCGCCCCGGCGAGTGCCGTGCGCCCGCTGGCCGAAGCGAACAAAGCGGTGCAGGCGCTGGAGAACAAGGAAGGGCGATCCGATCCGGATCGCGCTGACACCGTGAACTTCCGGCAATCCGGACGTCGCAGTGATTTGTCACGGCTCCGCCGGCGACCCCAACTCGCGTTGGGGCCGCCGCGGCCGAACCAGCCGCTGCCCGAGCCTATCCTCAGACCCCGACCTCGACAGGGATACTGCCACATCACCGCAGCCGCGTCGCATCGATGATCTTCCATCGGTACGTACATGCGCGCGTGCATGTGCATTGGCGCGACCTGTCTCGAAAAGCTCGAAAATCGTGGTGAACGCGCTCTGATCGATAACAGAAGAATATCGGAGAGAGTGGCGTGAGACCGAACTGTTATCTCATGCAGGTCGCATTTCGCCGAGTCAGGTTCGACGGCAACGCAATTCACATCCGCAGACGAGGGTTCGATCCGGGGGCTGCACATTTCAGCGCGCCGCACTCGAATCGAGCCGACCGCCCGGTTTTCGAACAGCACGTTTGGACCCACCCCCGAAGGCGCGCAGTACCCCTGCGCGGAGACGGACACCACGGTGGGCAAACTTTCCGCGTAAGCCGCACGGCGAGTACGGCGACGCCCGTCGCGCCCTATTCGCCCGAGCGCATCTCGCCGAGCAGCTCGCGTAGGAATCGGATGCTCTCGGCCGGAGACAGCGCCTCCACGCTGATCCGGTTCATCACCGACATGTACAGCTCGACATCGCGCTGCTTGTCCAAATACAGCGAGCTGGTGAGCTGCTCGGTGTAGACGATGTCGGCCAGCTCGGGTTCCGGGAAACGGAGAATGCTGAACGGGCCACCCGCGGCGGAGTGCCCGCCGGCCGAATACGGCAGTACTTGGATCCGAATGCTGGGACGATCGGCCATCGCGACCAGATGCTCGATCTGCTCGAGCAGAACCTCCACCCCGCCGACCGGCCTGCGCAGCGCGGCCTCGTCGATGACCGCCCAGAGCGTGGGAGCGGCCGCCCGGTAGAGGATCTGCTGGCGGCGCATGCGAATGGCGACGCGGCGTTCGGTCTCGTCGGTATTGCCCAGCTGGATCACCGCGCGTGCGTAATCGGCGGTCTGTAGCAACCCTGGCACGAATTGCGCCTCGTAGGTGCGGATCGTGGTGGCGGCCTGTTCGAGGCCGATGTAGGTCTCGAACCAGGCGGGAAGCAGATCACTGTAGTGCTGCCACCAGCCCGGGTCGTTGGCCCGCCGGGCCAGCTCGAAGTAGGTTGCGCGTTCAGCGGGGTCGACAATGCCGTAGAGGCTCAGCAGGTCGTGCAGGTCGCGTTCTTTGAAACCGGTCCGGCCCAGTTCCAGTCGGCTGATCTTGGCGTGCGAGCCGCGGATGGCGTCGCCCGCGGCCTCCCTGCTGATCTTGCAGCCCTCGCGCAGCTGACGCAACCGGCTACCCAACGCGATCCGCAGAACGGTCGGACCACGTTCTGCGGCAGGAAAATCCGCGTTGTCGCCGGCATCCTCGTCATTGCTCATGCATGCCTCCGGCCGATCGGGGGTTAGACCGCGGGGCGTAGTGCCTCCACCATCACAGCTCTCTGAACGTCGGCTGCTGATCCTACTAGGCCGGTCCCGGACATCGGTCCAGGCGCGAGCGCGCGCCGGAAGTCCGGCTCGCAATAATGTATTCGCAAGAGTGCCAACGCAATATCTTGTCCACAATCCCGAGCGAGGCCGCGGCGGGGTGCGTAGAGTCGCCCCCGACGGTGGCCACGCGACGGAGGAGCGCCATGACGTCGACAAAGGGACCGGCCCGCCCAGCGGATGTGGCCCCGGCGGTACCCACCATCACACGCGTGTGGCTTGGTGGCCTCACGCTGCGCACGCAGTGGCCCGACGAAGGGCTCATCCTCGGCGGCATCGGCCGCAGAACGTAACCCGTCCCCCACCACGGAGCCCGAGATGACATCGAACGACGTGCAGATCACCGAGCAGGACATCCAGGACAAGCTGACCGGCGTCCTCGGTTCCACCAACATCGACCTCGCGACGTCGAAGGAGGGTGTGAACTGGTGCTCGAACGCGTTCTTCGCCGAACTGGACGGCGATCCGTTCCGCTTGGCGCTCGTGCTCGAGTCGGGCGGGCGGACGTTGGACGGCCTGCGAGCCAATTCGAGCATAGGAGTGAAGGTCGTCCCGGACGGGTTTCTGAACCCGTTCGCCCAGGGTCTGGGCACGGCCGTGGCGCACACCCGGGCGAGCGAGCGGGAGGAGATATTTCGGGCTCTGTTACGGAAGGAGCCACGGATCGAACCGTTCCTGTCCACGCCGGTCGAGGCGGTGGTCGTGCATGTCGACTGGTGGCGTGTGACGCACGTGCAGGGTGGATGGCTGCCGGGGCGGGTGCTGCACCGGCCCGGAGGAAACGGAGTCGCCACCGGCTCGTGAGTATCGACCAATTCGTATGCTCGGGCTTGGTCGGAAAAGCGCGATGAATCCACGAAATCAGCACTGGCCGAATGGATCCGCACGAATTGCCCGCCGAATCGGCGGACTCTAGGCTGGTGAGCCAGGCGACGGAAACTATAGGGAGGTCTCCATGTCCGACCCCGCTCCCCAGACCGGTGTCCGCGCTCCGGTAGGCGTGGACACGACACGCGCGAGCATCGCCCGCGTCTACGACGCCACCCTCGGTGGCAAGGATAACTACGAAGTCGACCGCTACGTGCGCGACAAAGTCGCCGAAGTCGCCCCCCGGCAGAGCGATGTGGCCCGCATGAATCGCCGCTGGCTGCACCGCGTGGTGCGCTATCTGGCCGGCACCGCAGGCATCGACCAGTTCCTCGACATCGGCGCGGGGCTGCCGACCGTCGGCAACACCCACGAGATCGCGCAACAGCAGAATCCCCAGGCGCGCGTGGTGTACGTCGACAACGACCCGGTGTGCAACATCCACGGCCGCGTCCTGCTCGAGCGCAACGAATTCACACACTTCGTGCCCGCGGATCTCACCGCGCCGAAGACCCTGCTGTCGCACTCCGAAGTGACCCAGCACCTAGACCTCACCCGGCCGCTGGCGCTGATCCTGTGCGGCATCCTGCATCACGTCGACGACGACCTCGATCCCGCCGGGATCATGCGTCAGTACATCGATGCGCTGCCCGCCGGCTCCTACGTCGCGATCACGCACTTCTACGATCCGGCGGACGGCGGCGAGGCGCACGAGATGGCCATCGAGCTGCAACGGCGTTTCACCGAAATGGGCTTGGGCTCCGGCTGGTACCGCACCCGCGAGCAGATCGCGTCGTACTTCGGCGATCTGGCGCTGATCGAGCCCGGCCTGGTCGAACTCGACGATTGGTGGCCGATGGGTCCCGCGATACGTCCCCGGCTGACCGAGGAACGTCTGCTGTTGGGCGGTGTCGGCTACAAGCCGGGGTCGTCGAACGGCGTCGTGACCGCACTGCGCCGCCGCGCGACCGCCGACGACCTATCGGATCCCGCCGGTGGACGACACGGCTGAAAGGTAACTTCCGCAATGACTTACGACGACCTGAACGGACCGGATCTCCGCGCGGACCGGTGGCGCTTCCTGGAAGTCCCGCTCGGCCCCGGCCAGAGCTGGCGATACGCCGACCCGGCAGCTCGCACCGAAGTGGGCGAGGGCGCCGTGTCGGTCCGGATCGACGCCTTCACCCGGTCCCACGCCGAGGTCCAGATCCTGGACAACCCGAAGCATCTGCTCGTGTCGACCGAAACGTTCGATCTCGGCCGCGGTCCACGGACTTTCACGGTGGAGATGGCGGCGGAGAACATCGGCGCGACCGGCGAGGACTACCGGGACGGATTCGCCGCGTTCAACGTCCTCGATATGAGCAGCGCCCAGGTCTTCGACCTGATCGTGACCAGTAGACACGCGTATGCCATCCACGAACGGCTGTTCGTGCCGGGCGTCGTCCCGGCGGAGGAGGCGTTCACCCACGTGGTGCACGCGCCGCTGGCAGGCGTCGACATCAAGCCCGGCGAGTTCCACCGCTACACCGTCACGATCGACCGGGCCGCGGGCACCGCGGGCTGGTACGTCGACGACGCCCCGGTGTACATCACCCGCGCGGCGCAGCTGCCGGAGACGGTGCAGATCGGTTTCGGCATCATCACCTTGCGTCCGATCGAAGACGGGCACAGCACGTCACTGCGCGGGCAGGGACTGCACGCGTCGTGGCGCGACTTCACGGTGGAGTGACCGGCCCCGCCGAGCGGGGCGAAGATCGCTGAAAAGAACTGGTGCCCAGCCATACTCGGCCGGGCACCAGATCCGTATACCGCCTGCCGGACGGCCGTGACAGGTCAGACGCTCTCTTTGCGCGGCCATTCGACACTGCCCGACCGGGCATAGTCGTCCGGCGCGGCGCCGTCCTCGTCCATGCCGTACTCGTAGTCGTACTCGTCCGACTCCGTACGACGGCGCGGATCCCACACCATCGCCACGGCTGACACGGCCAACAACGTGACGACAATGGCCGCAATGACTACGTAGAGCACTCTTCCACCCTCCTGAAGGAAAAACCGAATAGCACACCGCCGTGCCGGATACTCAACGCGCACAGCTTCTTCGACGCCGCAGGCATCGTAATCCGCACCACCGCGAATCGGACATTCCGACGTCGGTTACCGACCGGTCGCCACCGGATCCGGGCCGGGCGGCAACATCCGCCGATTCCCCGGAAATGCCCCGCGAATGTTCAGCGTCACTTAGGCTCGGCACAGTCCCGGTGGCTCCGGGACATCCGGCGCGGCATCGGTATGCCCAAGCCTGCCGCGATCGCTGGTGGTAGCGGTGGGGTTCACCCAATTCGTTGAACCTCGCCGTCCCGCCACTTCCCGTGGAAACGCAAGGACATTCGCGTGGAATCACCCGCTTCGGGCATCCTTCGAGCTACCGTCTTCGGTCATGGACGACATCGAACTGCAGCCACCGACCGTCGCCTCCGCCAAGCACACCGGCCTGGTCCTGGACATCGCCACCCTCGACATCCACAACCCGCTCGCCCGGCCCGGCGAGCTCACCTATCCGTACGTTCGCTGCACCGACCATCGGGTCCTGCGTCTACCCGAGCCGTTGCACCGGTGGGCCACCGAGACCATCGCGCTCAACCACACCCAGCACGCCACCGGCGCCCTGCCCTTGTTCCCCGGGCAGGTCGAATTCGGCATCCTCGACGGCACCATGTACGCCGAAGTCCTCTGACCCATCCATGACGAGAGCCCGGTCGCCACGGCCGGGCTCTCCCGCGTACGGGATTCGGCGCCGCAGCCGGCCGGATGCGCGAGAGTGCCATCGCGATGCCCAGCCGCGACCTCGGGGCGGCGCGAACCCTGGACTGTGGCGGCCGAGACGGGCCGCGCCATCGGCGTGCGCCGCCGGAGTGGGCCAGCGCCTGACTCGCGTCGCCCGGCGGGCATCGGTCGTCCGATCGACGGACGTCACGTGCCCGATAACGGCGATGGACCGGCCGGCGCACCGACTCGAAGCGTCTGGTGGACGCACGGCCCGGTGTGCCTGTGGCGCGCGCCGCGGACGCGCGACACACTGGAGCCCGTGAATCGCATGTCAACCCGACGGCGCCGCCGCGGATCGGACGGCTTGCCGTGACCGACCTCGCCCGCGGTGAGAACCGCCCCGCCCCTGGCGACCGGCTGACGGTGACCGTGACCTGCTCGGCTCCGGTCGACGTCTCGGCGCTGTTGCTGAATTCGGCGGGGCGGGTGCGCTCCGACGCCGATTTCGTGTTCTTCAATCAACCGGTCGCCCCGGGCGTCGCCTACCGGCACGGTCAGGGCACGGGCGACGTGGTGGACATCCAGACCGGCGCGTTGCCCGGCGACGTGGACCGCGTCGTCGTCACCGCGAGCCTGGACGGCAGCGGCCCGCCCACCTTCGCATCCGCGGGCTCGCTGCGCGCGACCATCGCGTCCTCCTCGGGCACGCTCGCCTTCCCGATGACGGGGCTGAGCACCGAAACCGCCGTGGTGTGCGTGGAGATCTACCGTCGCGGCGGCGCGTGGAAGGTACGTGCGGTCGGGCAGGGGTACGACAACGGACTGGCCGGAATCGCCACGGCCTTCGGCGTGAACATCGATGACGAGCCGGCCCCGCCTGCCGCGCCACCCGCTGCGGCTCCCCCACCGGCATATCAACCAGCCCCGCCTGCACCGGCATATCAACCAGCCCCGCCTGCCGCGCCATCCGCGTATCAATCTCCCCCGCCGCACCAACCTGCCTATCCACCGCAACCGGGCTATTCCGCGCCGGCCGCCGCGGTACCGCCACCACCGATGCACTCACCTCAGCAAGGAGCGCTGCCGATGCAGAGCGAACTGTTCGCCCCCAGCCACGCCGAAGTCACCGGCGCAGGCATTCAGAAGCAGGGCGGCAAGATGATCAAGGTGGCCGTCAACGGCGAGGTCATGGCTCGCGCCGGATCGATGGTCGCCTACCAGGGCGATCTGCAGTTCCAGGCGCTCGGTGCGGGTGGGATCGGCCGGGCGATCCAGCAGCGCCTGACCGGTGAGGGCGTTCCGCTGATGAAGGTGTCCGGGCGTGGGGACCTGTTCGTCGCCAACGGCGCCGCCGACGTGCACACCATCGACTTGGACGGCACCGACGGCCTCACCATCAACGGCGCCAACGTGCTCGCCTTCGATTCCACCCTGCGCTACGACATCCGGATGGTGCAGGGCGCCGCCGGATTCGCCAGCAACGCCGGGCTGTTCAACTGCGTTTTCACCGGCCGCGGCCGCATCGCCATCACTACCCACGGCACGCCGGTGGTGCTCGATGTCGACCAGCCGACCTACGCCGACCCACAGGCGGCGGTGGCCTGGTCGTCGAGCCTGCAGACGGGCATCAAACGCAACGATTCGTTCGGGCTGGGTCGGCTGATGGGCCGCAGTACCGGCGAGGGCATGACGCTGTCGTTCTCCGGACGCGGTTTCGTCATCGTGCAGCCGTCGGAGCTGCCGCCCGGCGGCTTCGTCGGAGGTACCGGCGGCGGACAGGAAGCCGGCCAGAGCGGCGGTGTGCTGGGCGGACTGTTCGGCTGACGGGAGAGTCGCGGTCAAGCCCGGAGCGAAACCAGTTCCACGACGGTGACGTCCGATGGCGCGCCCACCCGCACCGGCGGACCCCACGCCCCGGCTCCCCGGGAGACGTACAGCTGGGTGTCGCCGTATCGCTCCAGCCCGGCTACGGTCGGATTCGCCAGTCCGGCAAGGTAATTGCCGGGCCAGAGCTGGCCGCCGTGGGTGTGGCCGGACAGCTGGAGATCGACGCCGTGCGCCACCGCGTCCTCGATCAGCACGGGCTGATGCGCCAGCAGCACGGCGGTGCGTGCGCGGTCGCGGTCACCGAGCGCCCGGCCGAAGTCCGGCCCCTGCCCGGTTCGTTCGCCCTGCACGTCGTTCACGCCCGCCAGGTCGAATCCGGGCAGCTCGGTACGGGCGTTCGCGAGCAGGTGCATGCCGAGTTCCTGGACGTGTTCCACCCATTGCTCGGCGCCGGAGAAGTACTCGTGGTTACCGGTCACGAAGAACGCGCCGTGGCGGGCGCGCAGCCCGGCCAACGGCTCGACCGCCGAGCGGAGATGCTCGACGCTGCCGTCCACCAGGTCACCGACGACCGCGATCAGGTCGGGTTGGGTGTCGTTGACGGTCCGCACCACTCGCTCCGCGAAGCCGCGCCCCAGGATGGGGCCGAGATGCACGTCGCTGACCACCGCGATGCGGAACCCGTCGGCTCGGCGCGGCAACTTCGCCAACGGAACGGCGACACGCTTGACAGTCGGCCCGTCCAGGACGCCGTAGGCGCCGATGCCCACGGTGGTCGCCGCGGCGGCGACGGCGGCACCGCCCACCACTCGCGAGACGAAAACGCGACGCGGTAGGCGGGCAGGCGAGAACTCGGCAGGAACGGCGGGAGCGGCCGTGTCCGGCGGGGATCCGGCTCCCGTCGAGGACTCCGGCGTAGACCCATTTTCCGTAGGAGACTTCTGCGCGTGATCGCTTCCCGTGGAAATCTCCAGCAGGGAGCCACTCCTGACAGGAAACCCGTGTCCGGCGCCACTCCCCACGAGAGACTCCGGCGCGGATTCGCTTGCCGCGCGAAACTCCGGCGCGGATTGGTTTCCCATAGAAGACTCCGCCACAGAACCGCCCCCCACGGAAGACTCCGCCACAGAACCGCCCCCCACAGGAGAGTCCGGAACGGAACCGCTTACGACGGAAATCTCCGGGTCCCGTGCCGCTCCACCCCGATCGAGCCGACGCAGCGCCAAGAGCCGGATCGGCTCGCCGATCGCCAGCGCCAGCAGCAGGTACACGAACAACGCGCCCCACAGATAGCCGGGCCAGGCGATGATCCGGACCACCGCGAACGGAGCGGACGCCAGTTCCGCGACCGTCGCGCCCAACAGCAGGAGCGGCCCGGCCAACACGATGGCGGTGCCGACGCGCCGCGCGCGGGACCCCGCCGCGGTCGTATCCCGCACGAGGCGCCGCCATACATACCAGTGGGCGCCGACGACCGTGAGCACGACGACGCCCACGAGAACGAGTACGGCGACACCGACCAGAACACTCTTCACGACCACGGCGGCACTCTCTGTGAACATTCGGCTTGCGCGGTCAACCTACGTCACAGCGAGAGCCGCGCACGGCTGGGCGGCTTCCCGGTGCCGGTTATTCCGTCCGTTCCAGCACTCCCCGCAAAAACGCGGCTTGGCCCGCATGCTGCAGATCATCGGAGAGCACGCTGATCAGCCGTACCCCCAGCGTCACCGGTGGGTCCCACCGGATGTCGACGACGCGGTCCAGATCGCCGTCCTCCAGTTTCCGGACGAAACGCAGCGTCTGTTCGTGCACCGCGTCGTAGTAGCCCGTGAGCAATTCGGCCGAGGCCCTGATGACGGCCACGTCGGCGGGGCGGTCGCCGTAGCCGGTCGCTCCTGCGTCGATGGGCAGATCGAAGCGGTCGTACCAGCCCCGCGCGGTCCAAACCTGCTCGGCGCCGGTCACATCCGCCAGGTGATCATCCTGTACGCGGGTCAGATGCCAGATCAGCCACGCGATCGAGTTGGCACCCGGATCGACCCGGCGGGCGAGCTCGTCATCCGCCAGCCCGTCCACCGCTTCGTGCACCACCTCCTTGATCCGCTCGTAGGCGTCGGTGAGCACATCGGCGCTGGTAGCCATCTGTCGACTCCTTCGGGTGGTCCGCTGCCCCGACGGTACCCAGCGCGGCGGCACGGTACGAGCGGCGACGCTCCGGAAACGAATTCTCGCACGTTCGCACCACATTGAATGCGCCGTTGTTCAACGGTACGATATACATCGGTGAGATAGGGTCGATGGCCTCGGAATCGGTCACCGACCGGACGAAGACGTACCGAAGTGAGGAAATACCGATGATTCACGACGTCGATACCGGACGCGCCCGGCGAGCGGTTGTCCGCGTGGCGATGGTCGCCGCGCTCGCACTGACCCCCGTCGCCGCGGTCGCCGCGCCCGCCATGGCGCAGCAGCCGACGGTCGCGCAGGCGAGCCAGGCTCAGGAGATCCACGGCGGCTGGCACCGCCACGGCGGCTGGGGCCACCACGGCGGGTGGGGCGGTTACGGCGGCTGGGGCGGTTACGGCGGTTGGGGCGGTTACGGCTACGGAGGCAACCCGTTCGGCTTCTACGGCAGCCCGTTCGGCATCTGGCCCGGCATCGCCTGGATGCTGCCCGGCACCGGTAGCGCGTTCTGAGCGCAGCGCTCCCGCAGCACGCCAGATGATTCCGGCTCCGCGCCACCGACCCGGTGCCGTGAACGCGGCCGCGCTCCGCATAGGCGCGGCCCGGAATCATCTGGCGCCTATCGAAATCGTTCCCCGAGCCCGGTGGCCGCACGTACCGAAGCGATCTCCGGATCGAGTGCCGCAACCCCCGCAGCGGCCGCGAATCGCGGCTTCGCGCCGAATGACCGGCCGGGCGGCGAAGTTCACCCTCCGATCTCGAACCGGGCCGCGGTAAACTCAGCACCCCGGCAGCGCTCGGCCGACGAAATCGTCTGATCCGGTTGCCACGCTGGAATTTTCCAGAGATATCAGGCGCTGGCGCGTGAATTCCGCAAGGCGTCAGCGGAATCAGCACACATTCTGCAATTCGGCCGAAACGGACAGCGAAACAACCGCTGCCCGTGCGTAATTCAGCAGCGCACCGGCTGCGGCCACGTCACCGATTTTTCGTGAAATTCGCAGAACGATTGCTTCGCGAAAGCCCTGCGGCCAGAATGGGTGGGGCCGAGAACCGGCATCTTGGGGATTCGTCGGCACTCGTGGCCGACACGACTATGTGGGGAAAAACGATGAGAGTCAACAGATTCGCCGCAACCGCCCTACTGGCGGTCGGAGCCACCGGAATAGCGACGGGTGTCGCGCACGCACAGCCCGCGGCACCGGCGCAGGTCAGCGTGCACGGCGTCGAGCAAGGAATCGGTTTCACCTCGGCTCCCGCCGCCGACGGCACCGGGGTGGTCACCACCCTCGACGCGGGTACCTTCGCGTTGACGGCCGACGCCAGGGCGGTCGAACTGCGCAACGGCGCGGGACAGGTCGTCGCGACCATGCCCCTGGCGTTCCAGGCCACCGGCGCGACGCACGGGCTGGCGCCCACGATCACCGACGCCGGCCGCACCCTCACGGTGACGCCGGTCGGCGCGCCCGCGTCCACCGAGCGCCTCACCCAATTCGTCGGTGAGGACGAAACGCTCGCGCGCAAGCAGTACAACGCCGGCGTCGGCGCCATCATCGGCGCGGGCATCGGCGCCGTGATCGGCTTCTTCCTCGGCGGGGTCGGCGCGCTGGTCACCGTTCCCATCGGGGCGGGCATCGGTGCGCTGATCGGTTTCTCCACACCGTAACCGGCAGAGTCGGTGTGCGGCCCCCGAAGGACGGCCGCACACCGATCGCCGGTCGCACCGCCGGGATTCCCTGGACGTCCGCGTACTTTCGTGCGCCGCTCGGCCGAGGGGAACGCTGCGGTCCGACCGTCGTTCGTCCACGACCCGTGGACGTCGAGCCGAAACGGAATGCCCGGCTGTGCTGGGGCATGATGGGAGGGCACGGAGACGATCGGAGCGAAGACACAGGATTCGCGGAGATGGCACAGCGCAGTTCCCTCTCGCAGCAACGCGCTGCACTGGAACAAGAGTGGTCCCGATGGATACCCGCCGGGACACCGCAGGGTGATTCCGCGCTGCGCAGCGAGGTCGCGCAATCGTGGCTGCGGTCGTTGCGCACCGTGGATCCGGCGTGCGAGCACGCACCCTGCGCCGAAGCCGATGTCGCCGCCCGCTGGGCCGAGTCTCCCTTGCGCACACCGGTATCCGAACTGACCGACCAATTGCGCGACATCACCGAAGGCGCGGGCTATGTCGCGGCGATCACCGACGAGACCGGCACCATCCTGTGGTCACACGGCGGGCCGGTGATGCGCCGCCGCGCCGAACAGGTCAACTTCGCGCCGGGCGGTCGATGGGACGAGGCGCACATGGGCACGAACGCGCTGTCGCTGGCGTTGCGCACCGCGCGGCCGCACACCGTGTTCTCCGCCGAGCATCTGGTCGCCGCCCTGCATGGCTGGGTCTGCTACTGCGCGCCGATCCGGGCCGCGGACGGTCGCCAGCTCGGCGTGCTGGACCTGTCCACCACCTGGGATCGCGCGCACCCGCTGGCCATGTCCACCGCCCGTACCCTGGTCACCGCCATCGAGACCAAGCTGCACCACCGCATGGCCACACCGGGTGTACGGCTGACCTGTCTCGGCGCCACCCGCTTGATCCGCGACGGCGCACCCGTGCGGCTACGCCCGAGGCACCTGGAGATCCTGGCCCTGCTGGCACTCGAACCCGAGGGGTTCACCCACGAACGCCTGCACTTCGCGGTGTACGGCGACCGGCCGGTCGGGACGAGCACGCTCAAGTCCGAGATGTCCTACCTGCGGCGCGCCACCGGCGGCGACATCACCAGCCGGGTCTATCGGCTGGTGAGCCCGCTGTCCTGCGACGCCGTGGACGTGCTCGCGGCGCTCGAAACGGGCGACACCGCCACGGCGGTCGAGCTGTATCGCGGGCCGCTGCTGCCGGACTCGGACACTCCCGGCATCGTGCAGTGGCGCGAGTATCTGGAGGTCGGCGTGCGTACCGCGGTGCTGTCCAGCGGAAACGTCGAGCACGCGCTGCGTTACGGCGAGCGCGTCCCACACGACATCGAGATCCACGAACACGCGCTTCGCCTGCTTCCCCCGGGCGATGGGCGTCGTGCCCTCGCGGCCGCCCGGCTGCACGGCGCGCTGCGCGACTGAGCTCGCGCGCCTCAACGTTTCGTCAACCCTCGCGGTGCATAGTGACCCGCATCACGGCCGCCGTGCCGTGTGCATCATCCGCAACCAGCGAGGAGTCACCCGCCATGAGCTACGCGAAGCCGGGAACCGAGGGCAGCGTCGTCGAATTCGCCACGCGCTACGACAACTTCATCGGGGGTGCGTGGACCGCCCCGGTGGAAGGCCGCTACTTCGAGAATCCCTCCCCGGTGGACGGCCAGACCTTCTGTGAGGTGGCGCGGTCCTCCGCCGCCGACATCGAACTGGCCTTGGATGCCGCACACCGGGCGGCCGACGGGTGGGGCGCCACGTCGACCACCGAGCGCGCCAACCTCCTCAACAAGATCGCCGACCGGATCGAGGACAACCTCGAGGCCCTGGCCGTGGCCGAAACCTGGGAGAACGGCAAGCCGGTCCGCGAAACGCTTGCCGCCGACCTGCCACTGGCGGTCGATCACTTCCGCTACTTCGCCGGGGCGGTCCGCGCCCAGGAAGGCGGCATCAGCGAGATCGACGCCGACACGATCGCCTACCACTTCCACGAACCTCTCGGCGTCGTCGGGCAGATCATCCCCTGGAACTTCCCGATCCTCATGGCCACCTGGAAGCTCGCGCCCGCCCTCGCCGCGGGAAACGCCGTGGTGCTCAAGCCCGCCGAGCAGACCCCGGCCTCGATCCTGAAGGTCGTCGAACTGATCGCCGATCTGCTGCCGCCGGGAGTCCTCAACGTGGTCAACGGTTTCGGCGTCGAGGCGGGCAAGCCGCTGGCGGCAAGCCCACGCGTGGCCAAGGTCGCCTTCACCGGCGAGACCACCACAGGCAGGCTGATCATGCAGTACGCCAGCGAGAACATCATCCCGGTCACACTCGAGCTGGGCGGTAAGAGCCCCAACATCTTCCTGCCCGACATCATGGCCGCCGACGACGCATTCCTCGACAAGGCGGTGGAGGGCTTCGTGATGTTCGCCCTCAACCAGGGCGAGGTGTGCACCTGCCCGTCCCGCGCGCTGATCCACTCCTCGATCTACGACGAGTTCATCGCCCGGTGCATCGAACGCACCAAAGCCATCCGCAGCGGCAATCCGCTCGACGAGGCGACCATGATCGGCGCACAGGCCAGCAACGACCAGTTCGAGAAGATCCTGTCCTACATCGATATCGGCCGCCAGGAGGGCGCCGAGGTGCTCACCGGCGGCGGCCCGCGCAAGGTCGACGAGTTCCCCGGCGGCTTCTACGTCGAGCCGACGATCTTCTCCGGCCGCAACGACATGCGGATCTTCCAGGAGGAGATCTTCGGGCCGGTCGTGTCGGTGACCACGTTCGACTCCGTCGACGAGGCGCTGGAGATCGCCAACGACACCCTCTACGGACTCGGAGCGGGAGTGTGGACCCGCGACATCAATGCCGCCTATCGCCTGGGCCGCCAGATCAAGGCGGGCCGGGTGTGGACCAACTGCTATCACGCCTACCCCGCGCACGCCGCCTTCGGCGGGTACAAGAAGTCCGGCATCGGGCGCGAGAACCACCGCATGATGCTCGACCACTACCAGCAGACCAAGAACCTGCTGGTCAGCTACTCGCCGGACAAGCTCGGATTCTTCTGATGCCGGATCCGGTCGGCCGCGTCGAGTTCACCGCACCGGCGCGAGCACTGCTGAGCCGACTGATCGAGCAGCACGGCCCGGTGATGTTCCATCAGTCCGGCGGCTGCTGTGACGGCAGCGCACCGATGTGCTACCCGCGCGGCGAATTCCGGGTCGGCGCATCGGACGTGCTGCTGGGGCACCCGGCGGACACTCCGTTCTGGATGAGCGCCGACCAGTACGAGTATTGGCGGCACACCCATCTGACCGTCGACGTGGTGCCGGGCCGAGGCAGCGGGTTCTCCCTGGAAGCGCCCGAAGGAGTGCGCTTCCTGATCCGTTCGCGGCTGCTCACCGACGAGGAACTCGCCGTGCTGGAGGCGCAGCCGCCCCCGACCGGGGCGGATCTGCCGCACTGACCCGGGGCCGCGGGCCACCGACGACTACGGTCGCGCCGGTGCACCGGCAGGGCTGCTCACCAACCGCCGCCGGGTGAGCAGCCCTGCCGAGCACGAAAAATCCGTGTGCGGGAATAGCCGGGAGCCGGATACGGTCGTTCGAGGTGATTAGACAGGCGAACGAGAGGGGCCGCGGTGGCGACCGAGACTGTGACGGCGGCCGTGGGGCTTCGATCCGAGCGCGGCGCCATCCTCGGCTCCCTGATGCTGGCGACCGCGCTGGTCGCGCTCGACTCGACGGTCATCGCCACGGCGGTACTCACCATCACCGACAGCCTCGGCGGCTTCGCGCAGTTCCCATGGTTGTTCTCCATCTATCTGCTGGCGCAGGCGGTGACGGTGCCGATCTACGGCAAGCTCGCCGACACGGTGGGCCGCAAACCCGTGATCTTGTTCGGCATCGCGATGTTCGCGCTGGGTTCGCTGCTGTGCGGGGTGGCGACCAGCATGCTCGGGCTGATCGTCTTCCGCGCCGTGCAGGGCATCGGCGCCGGAGCGATCCAGCCGATGACGATGACGATCGCGGGCGATTTGTACACGCTGTCGGAGCGCGCCAAGGTCCAGGGATATCTGGCCAGCGTGTGGGCCATGTCGAGTGTGGCGGGCCCGCTGCTGGGCGGCCTGTTCGCCGAGTACGTCAGCTGGCGCTGGATCTTCCTGATCAACCTTCCGCTCTGCGCGCTGGCCGGATGGATGCTGGTGCGCAATTTCGCCGAGGCCGCGCCGCGCCGCAGGCAGAGCGTCGACTATCTGGGTGCCGCTCTGCTGACCGTCGGCGCGGGCGCGCTGATCCTCGGACTGCTCGAAGGCGGCCAGGCGTGGGCGTGGACCTCGCCGGTCAGCGTCGGGATCTTCGTGGGCGGCGCGCTCCTGCTCGTGCTGTTCGGGCTGGTCGAACGCAAGGCGCGGAATCCGATCCTGCCGCTGTGGGTGTTCACCCGCCGCGTGGTGATCGCCAGCAGCCTGGTGTCGGTCCTGATCGGCGCCGTCCTGATCGGAGCGACCTCTTACGTGCCCACCTTCACCCAGGGTGTGCTCGGCACCGGCGCGCTGGTCGCGGGACTGACCGTCGGCGCGCTCACCCTCGGCTGGCCGCTGGCCGCGTCCCAAGCGGGCAAGGTGTACCTGCGCATCGGCTTTCGCGCGACGGCCCTGATCGGCAGCGGTCTGGCGGCGCTCGGCGCCGCGAGCACGCTGCTGATCACGCAGCACTCCGCGCTGTGGCAGGTCGCCGCGTCGTGCTTCGTGATCGGCACCGGTATGGGCTTGGTCGCGACGCCGACCCTGATCGCGGCGCAGACCAGTGCCGAGTGGACCGAACGTGGCGTGGTCACCTCGGCCAACATGTTCGCGCGCTCGCTCGGCAGCGCGGTGGGCGTCGCCGTATTCGGTGCGATCGTGAACTCACGGGTCGGCCACACCGACCATCCGCTGCCCGCCACACTGGCCTCGGCGGTGCATCTGGTCTTCGTCACGATCGCGGCGATGGCCGCGGTCATGCTCGTCGCTTCGGCGATGATGCCCCGGGGGTCGGCGACCGGCTGACCGTCGGTCCCCCACCGCGCTCGGACACAGTGGCGCGAGGTGCTCCGGTCGCTCCGGACAGGTGGGCGGCAACCGGGTGGCACCGATGCCGGGCGGCCCGCAGACCAGGAATGCACCGACGAAGCGGACGACACGACTCGAGGCAGCGGGTTTTCGGAAGCGTCCGGCACCGGCCCTGGCGCAAGCTGAGCTTCCCGAACCGAACCGAAAATCTGGAGGTCGCAGTGGCACAGGCCGTATGCGGGATCGTCGGCGTCTTCTTCCTCGGCATGGGCGTGTACGCACTCGCCGCGCCCACCGCGCTGATCCGGCCGTTCGGCGTCCGGCTCACCGAGGCGAGCGCCCGCTACGAAGTGCGCGCCGTCTACGGCGGCTTCGGCCTCGCGATGGCGGCCGTGCTCGCGGTGGCCGCGACGGACCTCGGTTCGCTGCGCGGCGGGATCATGGTCGCGGTCGGCGCGGCGCTGGCGGGCATGGCCGTCGGCCGGGTGGCGTCCGCCGTGCTCGATGAGCGGACGGCCTTCTACCCGACCTGGTTCTACGGCGTGGTGGAGACGGTCGGCGCTGTCGCGCTTTTCGCGGCCGCCTAGCGGAGACCGCTCGTCAGCTGGTGTGCACGGGGTCGGTCGCGGTGCTGAAGCTACCGACCTTGCGCAGCGCGAGGTACCCGGCCGACACCAGCACCGCCCACACCGCGCCGACGACGATCGCGGTGCGCCCGCTGTCGGTGAACAGCAGCAGCACGACCACCAGCGCGAGGAACGCCAACGCCAGCACGGTGGTGTAAGGCGCTGCGGGCAGCCGGTAGTCGCTCGCGGGCAGCTCCCCGCGGGCGACCTTGGCGCGGTAGAGCAGGTGGCAGACCAGGATGACGCCCCAGACGAAGATGATGCCGATGGTCGACACCGAGGTGATGTACGCGAAGGCCTTGTCCGGGGAGATGATGTTGACCACCACGCCGATCACCATCGCCGCCGCCGACGCGGTGATCCCGGTGTAGGGCACCGCGTTCGCGCTCAGCTTGCTCAACCGGGCGGGCGCCTCGCCGCGCAGCGACAGTGTGCGCAGCATCCGGCCGGTCGAGTAGATCCCCGAGTTGCACGACGACAGTGCGGCGGTGAGCAGCACGAAGTTGACGATGCCCGCCGCGCCGGGGATGCCGATCTGCTCGAAGACCTCCACGAACGGGCTCTTGCCCGCGTGGAAGTTGCGCCAGCTCGACACCGCCATGATCACCACGAGCGCGCCGACGTAGAACAGGCCGATCCGGAAGGGAAGCGTGTTGATCGCCTTGCGCAGCGTCTTGCGGGGCTCGCGTGCCTCCCCGGCGGTGACGCCGACCAATTCCACACCGACGTAGGCGAACAGCACGATCTGCAACACGAGCAGCGACTGGCCGAGGCCGTGGGGGAACACGCCCCCGTCGGCCCACAGATTGGTGACGGTGGGGTCGGGCGCGTGACCGAAACCGAACATCAACACGCCGATGCCGAGCAGGATCATGCCGACGATCGCGGTCACCTTGATGGTGGAGAACCAGAACTCGCCCTCGCCGAACAACCGCACCGAGATCAAGTTGGCGCAGAACATCACCGCGAGCACGACCAGTGCGGTGATCCACGGCGCGATGTCGAACCAGTACTCCACGTACTTGCCCGCCACGGTGATCTCGGCCATGCAGGTGGCCACCCACACCGCCCAGTACGACCAGCCGGTCACGAAACCGGCGAAGCGACCGAGGAATTCGTGCGCGTACTCGGCGAAACTGCCCGAGATCGGCCGGTAGGTCAGCAATTCGCCGAGCGCCCGCATGATCACGAAGATGGCCAGGCCCGCCGCGAGGTAGGCGAGGATGAGACCGGGACCGGCTTGCTCGATCGCGCCGCCCGCGCCGTAGAACAGGCCGGTGCCGATCGCGCCGCCGATGGCGATCATCTGAATGGTGCGTGGGCTCAGGCCCCGGGCATACCCCTCCGAGTCCCCGCCGTCCGCTGGATCCGAGGCTTCCACGTCCTGAAGGTGACGGTCGGAGGCTGTCATACTGCGGTCCTTCCCCTCGCTCGGCAGCGGCGCCGGTCGCCTGCCGGTGGGCCGGACACACGATGTCGGATCATCGCACGCCCGGCCCGGCTCGGGTGGTCACGCTACCGCCCCGCCCGCGCGCGCGTCGTCTCCGGTCCGGCCGCAGGGGCCGTCCGGACCTACCGGACCGGCGTCGGACATGCCATCATCGGATCCCCTACCGATGGACTTTCGTCATGACCGAAGCACCGCCCCGGCGCACGCGTCCCGGCCGCTCCGCGCTCCGCGCCGTCGTCGTTCTGTTCGCGATCGTCGCCGTCGCGGTCGGCGCGGCGTTCGCGACGACCGCCGTCCTGCACATCCCGTCGCCGCCGACGCTGCTGCGACTGCTGACCGACCCGCCGTCGGCGCAGGGCGCGCTGTTCGAGAGCCGGACGGTGGCCGCCGCTCCCACCCCGCGTCCCCTGCCGATCGCACCGCGGCCGCTGCCCGACCAGGTGCCCTGGAAGGGCTCGCACCTCTCGATCGCCGACTTCCTCGGTATTACGCACACCAATTCGTTCCTCGTCCTGCGCGACGGCGCTTTGACGCACGAGTGGTACCGCGACGGCTTCACCGCGACCACCCGCCAGTCCTCGTGGTCGGTGGTGAAGTCCATCGTGTCGCTGCTGACCGGCCGAGCCGTCGCGGCGGGGAAACTTACCGAGGACGACCGCTTGGTGCAGATCCTGCCCGAGCTGACCACCGGCGGCGAGTACGACACCGTCACCATCCGCGACCTGCTGGACATGGCCTCCGGCGTAGACGTATCGGAGAACTACAACAAGTATCTGCCGCTGACGGGCACCGCCCGGATGTACCTCACCGAGGATCTGGCCGGATTCGTCCACGACCACCACGGCCTGCGGTTCCCTCCGGGCAGCGCGGGCGAGTACCGCAGCGTGGACACCCAATTGCTGGGCATGGCGCTGGCGCGGGTCGAAGGCCTGCCGCTGGCCGAGCTGCTGGAGCGCGACATCTGGGCGCCGATCGGCGCAGAAGACGACGCGCTGTGGAACATCGATCGCTCCGGGGGCCAGGAAAAGGCGTTCTGCTGCTTGAACGCGACCGCCCGCGACTTCGCCAAGATCGGCCGGCTGGTGCTGGACGGCGGCCGGGCAGGCGACGCGCAGATCGTGCCGCCGGCCTGGGTGGAACGCATCCGTACGCCTGCACCGCACCAGGTGGGCGTCTGGCCCTACAGCGCGCAATGGTGGCACCCGACCGGCGGGGACGGCGCCGACCTCACCGCCGTCGGCGTGTACGGCCAGTACGTCTACGTGGACCCGCCCAGCGGCACCGTCATCGTCAAGCTCAGCGACCACGGCACCACCCAGGACGAGCAGGAGACCATCGAGGTCTTCCGCATGATCGCACGCGGCTGAGGCGGCCGGGCGAAATACACCGGAGACGGGCGGCGTTGGCAGTGGAGATCGCCACTGTGGAGGAGCCTTATGATCGACGTCCCGCTGTCCGTACTGGATCTGGCGCCGGTGCAGTCCGGCCGCACCGTCCGGGAGGGGCTGGACGCGACCACCGAATTGGCCAGGCGTACCGAGGATTTGGGCTACCACCGCTTCTGGGTCGCTGAGCACCACAACATGCCCGGTATCGCCAGCTCGGCGCCGAGCGTGCTGCTGGCCCACTTGGCCGCCGCGACCTCGACCATCCGGGTCGGCTCCGGCGGGGTGATGCTGCCCAACCACGCGCCGCTCGTGGTCGCCGAGCAGTTCGGCACCCTGCACGCGCTGCATCCCGGCCGGATCGACCTGGGCATCGGACGCGCGCCGGGCACCGACCAGGCGACCGCCCGCGCGCTGCGGCGGAGCGCGGACGGACTGTCGGCGGAATCGTTTCCCCAGGAACTGGCCGCTTTGCTGGGCTTCTTCCGCGGCGCCGATCCCGGCGGCATCGCCGCGACGCCGGGTCGCGGTGAGGAACCGGAGATCTGGCTGCTGGGTTCCAGCGGCTACAGCGCCCAGGTGGCCGCGGTGCTCGGGCTCTCGTTCGCCTTCGCGCATCACATCAGCCCCGACAGCACCGAGCAGGCGCTCGCGCTCTACCGCGAGCATTTCCGGCCTTCGGAGCGCCTGGAGCGCCCGCACGCGATGGTGGCGGTCGCGGCGATCTGCGCCGACACCGACGAGCGCGCCGAGGCCCTCGCCGGTCCGCGCGACCTGGCCTTCCTGAATCTGGTGCGCGGCACGCCGCAGGCGCTGGCCACGCCGGAGGAAGCGGCCGCGTTCCGCCCGTCGGAGCACGAGCGAACGTTCATCCGGCAGCGCCGGGCCGGGCAACTGCTCGGCTCGCCGGAGACGGTGCGCGGCCAGCTCGTAGACCTGCTGGAGCGCACGCGGGCCGACGAGCTGATGATCAACACGCTGGTCTACGACATCGATGACCGCGCCCGATCGTTCGAGCTGCTCACCGAGAAGGTCACCGCGTGAGGCGGGTCAGTGCAACCGGAAGCCGTGGTTGGTCAGCGATTCGCGCAGCCGGTGCCTGCCGTTGAGCGCCGCCGCCGAGGCCAGCCGGGCCAGCACACGGTCGGTCCAGGAATGCGCGAGCTGTTGCTCCGCGTAGAAGTCCGCGATCCGGGTCTCGTACTCGGCCACGTGCGCCCGCTGCGCGTCCAGATCGTAGGTCTCCCGGTGCAGGACGGCCTCCTGCGGCAGGCGCGGCTTCACCCGTGCGTCCTCGGCCGGGTCGGGGTGGCCGACCACCAAGCCGAAGACGGCGAAGACCTGCGGCGGCAGGCCCAGCTCGGCGGCGACTTCTTCCGGCTTGTTGCGCAGCGCGCCGATGTAGACGGTGCCGAGTCCGAGCGATTCCGCCGCCACGACCGCGTTCTGCGCCGCGAGCGCGGCGTCGATGAAGCCGACGTAGCTCGATTCGAGGTAGTCCGCGCCCTCCAGCGGCGCGCTCCGGTCTTCGGCGAGCTGGCGCAGGCGGGCGAAATCAGCCGTCCAGACCAGCAGCACCGGCGCTTGCACGATGTGGGCCTGGTCGCCCGCGAGCGCCGCCAAACGTGCCTTGCGCTGCGGGTCGCGCACCGCGATGACGCTCCAGACCTGCAGATTCGAGGAGGTCGGCGCGGACTGCGCCGCGGAGATCAGCAGCCGCAGCGTGGCATCGGGCACCTGGTCGGACAGGTAGCGGCGCACCGAGCGATGTTCGTGCAGCACTTGCAGGACCTGGTTCCACTGCGCGGGCTCGACCGGTCGAGGGTCGCGGTAGCGCTGCTGCACGGCGTGGGTCGGTGTCGGCACGGACTGCGTCATGGGCATCATCCTTTCGTCCGCGCGGCGCGCCGTCAGCGGTTGGCCGCACCCTGAGCCGAACACGAGTAGGGTAAGTAAGGCAATCCTAATAACATTTATCGGAGGTTCTCTTGGCACGTCCCCGCACCACCCTCACGGTGCAGCGCACGGAATGGCTGACCCCGCACCTGATCCGGGTGCACCTCGGCGGCCCCGGCTTCGCCGCGTTCCGGCCCAGCGAGTTCACCGACTCGTATGTGAAGTTCATCTTCCCGCAGGACGGGGACGAGGTGGTCCGCACATACACCGTCCGATCCGTGGACACCGTCGCCGGGGAGATCGCGGCGGACTTCGTCTACCACGGCGCGGAGGGCATCGCGGGTCCGTGGGCGGCCGCGGTCGAGCCCGGCGAAACCATCGACCTGTATGGCCCCGGCGGCGCATACTCTCCGCGCCCGGACGCCGACTGGCATCTGCTGGCCGGTGACGAGGCGGCACTGCCCGCCATCGCCGCAGCGCTCGAGGCTATGCCCGGTGCGGCGACCGGGCTGGCGTTCGTCGAGGTCGCCGGTCCGGACGACGAGTTGCCGTTGAAGAAGCCGGACGGCATCGAGCTGACCTGGCTGCACCGCGGCGTCCGGCCACCCGGCGAAGTGCTCGCCGAAACCGTCCGTGCGGCGCCGTGGGCGCCCGGACAGGTTCAGGTGTTCATCCACGGCGAAGCGCAGGCGGTCATGCAGGATCTGCGCCGCTATGTCCGCAAGGAGCGCGGCGTTCCGGCCGAGTGGGCGTCGTCGATCTCCGGGTACTGGCGCCGCGGCCGCACCGAGGAGGGCTTCCGGCAATGGAAGGCCGAACTGCGGGCGGCCGAGGAAGCCACCGGCTGAACCGTCAGTCGCCCCACCCGCTCATCGCCACGATGGCGTCCCAGGTGAGCGTCGGGAGTTCGGGGTGGCGCTGCTGGACGATCACACCGGCGAGGCTCGCGGGTGGCGCTTTCCGCGGATTCGCCAAGGCCTGGGTTTCGATCGCCGCGCCGAGCGCGCGGCTACCGCCCAGCCGCGGATACGCGGCGTGCACCAGGTCGGCGAAGCCGGGCGGTAGGTCGGCGGGCGCGCCGCCCACGTCGACGCCGATCCCGTCCACCGCGATCCAGGTTTCCGGCGGCCTGCGGCGGCGCCAGACCGGCGAGTCGGTGAACCCGGTGGTGTGCGCGGCGATGGCGTCCCAGATCGTGTCCACCCTGGCGTCGGTGACGCCGTTGTCCTCGAGGAATCGCGCGGCGCGATCGGCGCCGTCGACCTCGAACCTCTGGTCGTCGCCCGCGTTGTCGGCCAAACCGAGGTCGTGCAGTGCGCAGATGAGATACATGGTCTCCTCGTCGTAGTCGGCGCCGGGCCGCAGCCCTTGTCGCTCGGCGACCGCACGTCCGAAGAGGAAGCCACGCACGCTGTGGTTGCGCAGCATCGGGGAGAGTTCGGCGGCGATGAGTTGATTCGCTCTCTCCGCCAATGAGGTAGACGGAAAGTTCACTTGAAAATTCTGTGCCGCAGCCGGTTTCGACGCGACGTAAGCGCTCGCGGCAATGCCCGCGCCCAGCGCGGAACGACGAGACATGGACATGGTCGTACTCCTGGTGAGTGAAGGGTGCGATCAGCTCGCGGACGCGCGAAAGCGCCTGCGATAGTCGCTCGGCGAGGTGCCGAGCAGGTCGAGGAAGGTGCGGCGCATCGTCTCCTCGGACCCGAATCCGCTGCGCCGGGCGACCGCCGTCATCGGTTCGTCGCCGGATTCGAGCAGCGCCTGCGCGGCTTCCAGCCGGGCCTGCTTGACGTAACGCCCTGGTGTCATGCCGATCTCCTGCCGGAACAAGCGGCTGAGATGGCGTTCGCTCAGTGCGGCGCGGGCGGCCATGGCCGCCAGGCTGTGGTCGGCGCACAGGTCGGCGATCACCGCGTCGACCACCTGGCGCAGACCGTCGGCGCGCGGCGTCGGAATGCTCGTGCGCACGCTGAACTGCGACTGGCCGCCGGGCCGGTGCAGGAACACGACGAGATGTTTCGCCAGCGTGCGCGCGAGTTCGGCACCGTGCTCCTCCTCCACCAGCGCCAGTGCCATATCGATACCCGCGGTGACGCCCGCCGAGGTGGTGATCGGGCCGTCGCGCAGATAGATGGCGTCGGCGTCGACCCGCACGAGCGGAAACCGCTGAGCCAGTGCGGCACACGCCAGCCAATGCGTGGTGGCGCGCCGCCCGTCCAGCAATCCGGCCTCGGCCAGCACGAACGCGCCGGTACACACCGAGGCCACCCGACGCGCCGCGCCGCCGACCGCGCGCACCGCGTCCACCAGCGCGGCCGGAACGTCGTCCTCCGGCGGATATCCCGGCACCAGCAGGGTGTCGACCGAGCCGGTCAGCTCGCCCAGCGCACCGTCGACACCGAGCGGTACCCCGACGTCGGTGCGCACCGGAGTTCCGTCGGGCGAGGCGAAGCGAATCCGGCGCCCGGCCCAGTGCAGCACCTGCACCGGTCCGGCGACGTCGAGCATCAGCACCCCGTCCGATACCGCGACCACGACGTCACCGCTTGCCTTCATGAACCCAGTCTCGAGCCGCCGGGCCGAGTCCGCAAGGACACGTAACCCACAGATCCGGCCAGACGTACCGCGAAGGCGCAGACGCGAAAGAATCGGGACGGACGACGGTCTCGGTGCTGTGGCCCTAGGCCAGGAAGCCCACGATGGTGGCGGACAGGAAGCTGACCAAAGTGGCGCCGTAGAGCAGGCGAAGTCCGTTGCGGGCGATGACACTGCCCTGTTTCTCGCTGAGGCTGCGGACCGCGCCGGTGACGATGGCGATGGTGGAGAAATTCGCGAACGACACCAGGTAGGTGGACACGATCGCGACAGTGCGGTCGGACAGCTCCCCGTGTTGCCGGTTCAACTCCTGCATGGCGACCACTTCGTTGGACACCAGCTTGGTGCCCATGAATCGGCCCGCGGCCGCCGCCTCGTCCCACGGAACGCCGGTCAGCCACGCGCCGGGGGCGAAGATGTGCCCCATCAGATCCTGGAACGTGGTGCCGTGGAAGAGCGCGGCGAAGATCCCGTTGATCATGGCCAGCAGAGCGATGAATCCGATCAGCATCGCCGCGACGGTGAAGGCGACCTTGAAACCCACCAGGATGTACTCGGTGAGCATCTCGAAGAACGATTGCGCCTTGCGGCTGTCGGCGATCTCCTCGCCGAGCAGCCTGGCATCGTCGGCGGCGGTGACCACGTAGGGGTTGATCAGCGAGCACACCACGAAAGCGCCCAGCATGTTCAGCATGATGGCCGCGATCACGTATTTCGGGTCGATGAGCAGCATGTAGGCGCCGAGGATGCCCGCCGACACCGTCGACATCGCCGAGGCCGCCAGGGTGTACATCCGCTGCGGCGGGATGTCGTCGAGCATGGCGCGCAGCGAGATGAACACCTCGGATTGACCGAGGATGGCGGAGGCGACCGCGTTGAAGGATTCGATCTTGCCGAAGCCGCTCACCCACGCCAGCAGCAGGCCGAGGTACTTGATGATGAACGGCAGCACCCGCAGGTGCTGCAAGATGCCGATCAGCGCGGAGACGAGCACGATCGGCATCAGCACCGCGAACAGGAATGCGGGTCCGCTGCTGCCGACGCTGGGCAGGTCGCCGAACACGAACCGCGTGCCCTGGGCGGCATAGCCGAGGATGTGGGCGAAGGTGTCGCTGACCGCGCGGATCACGGTGGCCCCGATCCCGGTTCTCAGCAGTAGGAAACCGAGCGCGATCTGCACGATCAGCAGGACAGCGATTCGCGGCAGCCGTCCGGCGGCGGCACGGCGGTCGGTACTGGGCAACCATGCCAGCAGCAGGAAGCACATCAGCCCGACGAACCCGATCAGATAATGCACGCGCACCCCGGCCGCCGTGGCGTACATGAAGTTGTGGGACCACCTCTCATGTCGGTCTATGGTGCGGTGTCTCCACAGTTGAGAAGCACATCGGCTTCCTACGTCCGCCCGATCCGCCCAGGTATCACCCGCGAATCGGGTGTCGGCACCACTTCGCCGGGTAACAGGTGTAGCGGAATTTAGTCGCGCGAAGGAGCAGTGACATCGCGCAGGTGAGGAGGGATGATCATGGTGCAGACCGGTCGCCACAATTTCTGATCCCGATGAGCTTCCCGATCGACTCCAGGGTCGGTGCACCCCTTTGATCGAAGGTGAGGTGGCGCAGTGGCGCGAGCTTCGGCACAGACCCCCGCCGGCGAGGATTCCGTCCAGCTCGGTGGCTACCAGCAGGAGTTGAGCCGGACACTCGGCTCCTTCCAAGTGTTCGCGATCTCGTTCGCGTTCATCTCGGTGGCGGTCGGCATCTTCGCGACCTACGACGATGTGTTGCAGAACGCGGGTCCGGTGGGGATCTGGCTCTGGATCATCGCGGCGGTGGGGCAGGCTCTGGTGGCGTTGGTGGTGGCGCAGTTCGCGGCTCGCATCCCGCTCAGCGGCTCTTCCTACCAGTGGGCCTCGCGACTGGCCAACCCGAAGGTCGGCTGGTGGTTCGGCTGGGTGACCTTCTGCTATCTGGCGATCGCCGTGGTGGCGGTCGACAACGCGCTGGCGAGTCAGGCCTTCATGCCACTGGCGGGCATCGAGCCGGATGAAGGCACCGCCCGGATGATCACGCTCGTGGTGCTGTTCATCCAGGCCGTGCTGGCCATCGCGTCGACGCGCATCGTCAGCGTGATAAACACCAGCGCGGTGGGGCTCGAACTCGGGCTCGTGGTGGTGCTGGCGATCGCGCTCGTCGTCGCGGTGGTGATCACGGGTAACGGCGACCCAGGCAACCTCGCCTCGCGCGGTATCACCGAGAACGCTCCCGATTACTTCGTCGTGGGCGGTGGATTGATGCTCGCGATGCTCATGGGCCTGGGCACGCTGGTCGGCTTCGACGCGGCCGCAAACCTCGCCGAGGAAGCCGAGGACCCGCATCGCAGCGTCCCGCGCGCGATCGTGGGATCGGTCGTGGCCGCCGGGTTGCTGGGGCTGCTGTTCCTGATCGCGCTCACCGTCGCCATCGACGACATTCCCCGGATCACCGCCAGTGGCTCGCCGGTCGCGGCGATCATGCGCGATCAGTTCGGTCCGGTGATGGAACGGACACTGCTGGCGGCGATCACGTTCGCGTTCTTCGGCGCCGGAATGGTGGTGCTGGCCGCGTGCTCACGGCTGGTATTCGCGATGTCGCGCGACGCGCGCTTCCCCGCCCACCGGCTGATGCGCCGGGTCGACCCGCGCACGCATACGCCGGTCCCGGCGACGATCCTGATCTTCCTCTTGGGCGTGGTCCTGATGATCGCCCTGCCCGGTGACGCATTGCTGGAGCTGATCACGGCCTCGACGATCCTCCCTGCCCTCATCTACGCCTCGACGGTCGTCCTCTACCTGGCGGTGCGCCGACGATTGGACCGCAGGAAAGGAGCGTTCGACCTCGGGCGCTTCGAGTTGCCGGTCGCCGTCGGCGCGCTGGTGTGGTCTGCCGTCGCACTGTTCGTCCTGGTGACGCCCGAGGATGCGGTGATCCCGGTGGTGATCGTGGCCGCATTGCTTCTCGTGGGCGGTCTGTTCTTCCTCGCCCTGCTGAAATTCGACCGGCAGGCGCTCGAGACCGAACCCGGCGACGTGAGCGTCTTCGAGCATTGACCCCGCAGCGGCGAGCGTATGGCTGCCGCTTCTCCTGTCCCCTGCTGATCCGGCCGGACAGCCCACCGACGGGCGGCCGGCCGCGAGCCGCCCGAGAACGTCTGGGTCCCGGGCGGCTCGGACGTGGCGACGACTCGCGCGCTACTGTCGCGGCGTGCGCAACGCCTCCTCCACGAACTGCGTGGTGTAGGTCTCGGACAGGTCGATGCGGTCGCGCACGGGACGCACGTTCTTCGAGTACTTGCCGAGAATATTCAGCACGTTCTGTGCGCCTTCGGGTTTCATCAAGCCGTCACCGTTGAACATGCCGATGGAGTCGCGGATCGACTGGACGTAGAGGTCCTTGCCCGCGCTCGCGTACTGCGGCGGCATCTTCGCGGCGATCTCCTCGGGCGTATGCGTCCGAATCCATTGCAGCGTCTGCACGAACGCGGCGGCGAGTTTGCGCACGATGTCCGGGTGGGCGTCGATCGTCGCGCAGTTCATGTACAGCGACGTCGCCGGGTACAGTCCGCCGAGCGCGGCCCTGGTACCCGCCTCGGTGCGCATGTCGACCAGGATCCGCGCCTCGCCGGAGTTCACCATCTGCGCCACGGTGGGATCGGTGGTCATGCCCGCGTCGATGCCGTCGTGGTTCATGCCCGCGATGAAGGTCTGTCCGGCACCGACTTTCACCCGGGTGTACTCGGCGGTGGTCATACCCTCCTGGCCGGTGAGTGCCTGGGTGAGGAAGTCGGTCGAGGAACCGAGCGAGGTCACGCCCAGTTTCCTGCCGCGCAGGTCGGCGACCGAAGTGATGTCCGTGTCCGCCTTCGACACCAGTTCCACCTCACCCGGCACATCGGACATCTGCACCACCGAGCGGATGCACTGGTCCTTGGCCTGCAAGTCGATGGTGTGGTCGTAGAACCCCACCACACCCTGCACATCGCCGGTGAGCAACGCGGTCTCGGCGGTGGCGCCGGACTGCTCGCCGAGCAGTTGCACGTCGATGTCGTTGCGCTCGAAGAAGCCGAGTTGCCGGGTGAGCACAGCGGGCAGGTAGATCACCTTCTCCAGTCCGCCCACCATGATGGTGATCTGCGGCCGGCCGTCGGCCATCGGAATGGTGCGCGAGTCCCGGCATCCGGTGGCCGTCAGCAGTGCGGCGATCGCGACGGCGACGAGCGCCAGTTGTTTGCGATACCTCATGATCAGATCCCGTGGTTCGACGTGGTTTGCGAGGGCCGCCATTTCAGCAACCGGTTCTCCGCCGTGCCGATCCCCCACTCGGCGATCAACGCGATCACGGTGATCACGATCATGCCCGCGTAGATGCCCGCCGAGTCGAACGTGCCTTGCGCGTTGCTGATCAACAGGCCGATACCTTTGCTAGCGCCGGCGTATTCGCCCACGACCGCACCGATCAGCGCGAAGCCGAAGGCGGTGTGCAGGCTGGACAAGATCCAGGTGGTCGCGCTCGGCAGGACGATCGACAACAGCACCTGCCTGCGGCTCGCGCCGAGGATGCGGGCGTTGTCGATCACGTTGCCGTCGACCTCACGCGCACCGGTGAACGCGTTGAAGAACACCGCGAAGAACACCAGCACCACCACCGTGGCGACCTTCGAGCTCAACCCGAGGCCGAACCAGATGATGAACAGCGAGGCCAGCACGATGCGCGGAACGGCATTGAGCGCCTTGATGAACGGCGCGAGCACTTCGGCCCAGTACCGGCTGCGGCCGAGCAGCACGCCCAGCACGACGCCCGCCACCGTGCCGATCACGAAGCCGAGCACGGCCTCCTGCACGGTGGTGTAGATCTGCAGCCAGATCGAGCCGAATTGGGTTCCTTCGGTGAACCATTCGACCAGTCGCGCCCAGATCAGCGAGGGCTTGGAGTAGAAGAACGGATCGATCCAGAGCGTGGCGGTGAGTTCCCACGCGCCCAGCCACAGCGCCACCAGCGCGGCGCGCAGGCCCCAGGTACGGATCCGTGCGCGACGCGCGGTGGTCCGCACCCTGGCCAGGATCTGCTCCTCGGTCTCGTTCTCCACCACGGGCGCGGCGGTGTCGGGCGCCAGTACGTCATGCGACACGGGAGGCTCCCTTCGCGCGGGCCGCTTCGACCTGATCGCGCAGCGTCTGCCAGATCTCTTGGTAGATGTCGCGGAACTCGGTCGTCAGCCGCACTTCTTCGACACTGCGCGGCCGCGCCAAGCCGACGGTGAAGTCACCGCAGACGGTGGCGGGGCTCGCGGTCATGACGACCACCCGGTCGGCGAGCACGATCGCCTCCTCCAGATCGTGCGTGACGAAGATGACCGCCGCGTTGGTCCCCGCCCATACCCGCAGCAGCTCGTCCTGCATGAGCTGGCGGGTCTGCACGTCCAGCGCGCTGAACGGCTCGTCCATCAGCAGGATCTCCGGCTCGTTGACCAGTGTCTGCGCCAGCGCGACGCGCTTGCGCATGCCGCCGGACAGCTGGTGCGGGTAGTAGCTCTCGAACCCGGTCAGGCCGACCTTGCGCACCCACCCCGCCGCCTTCGCGCGCGCCTCGGCTTTCGACGCGCCACGCAGGCGCGGGCCGAGCGCGACGTTGTCCAGCACGCTCTTCCACGGCAGTACCGCGTCCTGCTGGAACATGTAACCGATGCCGTCCGGGATGCCGTCGACGTCCTTGCCGCGCACCAGCGTCCGTCCGGCCGAGGCCGGTTCCAGCCCGGACACCAGCGACAGCGTGGTGGACTTGCCGCATCCGGTCGGGCCGACGACGGCGACGAATTCGCCGGGGCCCACCGTGAGGTTCAGATTGCGCACGGCGGTGTGGATGCCACCGCCGGTGCCGGGGAAGCGCTTGGTCGCGCTCCGCAGCTCGATGAGAGATTGCGTCATTGCTTCCTACTCCTGCGAGATCGGGTAGGGCGAACGTACGTGGCGGCGGTCACACACCGGAGCTTGTGCGCACAACGGCCACAAACGCGGGATTCGCGGGTTTTGCGCATTCTGCTCGAGCTCCCGTATGCCGTGGTCTGCGCCTATGCTGCGCCCATGGCCACTGAGGGCGCGCGGGCCGTGCGATTGCGGACCCAGGTTCTGTTGTCGCAGATCCTGGTCGTCGCGCTGACCCTCGGTGTCGCGTTCGCGGTGTTCGGTTACCTCAGCGACCAGCGGCTGCGCGACGCCTACGGCCAGCGCGCGCTGGCCGTGGCGCGCACCGTCGCCGCCGACCCGGTGGTGCGTGCCGAGGTGGCCGGGTACGCGCCGGGCATGGTCGCCGACGATCCCGTGGTGCGCCGGGATCTCGCCGCGGGCCCCCTCGAGCGTGTCGCGGTGGACGCGACGCAGCGCAACGGTGCGCTGTTCGTGGTGATCACCGATGACGCGGGCATCCGTCTCGCGCATCCGGACGCCGGACGGCTCGCCGAGCACGTCAGCACGGATCCCTCCGAAGCGCTCGCGGGCCGCGAGTCGATCACCGAAGAACGCGGCACGCTCGGCGACTCGGTTCGCGCGAAGGTCCCGGTTCTGGCTCCCGGTTCCGACCGTGTGATCGGTGCGGTCAGCGTCGGCATCGCCACCGACGCGGTGCACGATCAACTGCTCGGCGATCTGCGCACCGCGGGCGGGCTGGTCGCGGTGGCGCTCGCGGTCGGCATCGCCGGATCCATCCTGCTCGCCCGCCGGTGGCGCGGGCTGACGCTCGGCCTGGAACCGGACGAACTGGCCGAATTGGTTCGCGGCCAGGCCGCGGTGCTGCACGGTATCGGCGGCGGCGTGCTCGCGGTCGACGCGTCGTGGCGCACCACCTTCGTCAACGACGAGGCACGCAGGCTGCTCGGCGTCGCGCCGGAGATCGGGCATCCGGTGGACGAGCTCGGACTGACGCCCCGCGTGCTGGAAGTATTCCGCGACCTCGACGAACAACCCACGTCGGCGACGGTCGGCGCGAACGTCGTCATCCTCTCGGCGCGCCGGGTCGGCCGGGACGGACGCGATCTCGGCGCGGTGCTCACGGTGCGCGACCGCACCGACGTGGAATCGCTGACCCGGCAACTGGACGCGGTGCAGTCGATGAGCACGGTGCTGCGCGCGCAGCGCCACGAGTTCTCCAACAAAATGCACCTGATCAGCGGGCTGCTGCACGGTGGGCGGGTCGAGGAGGCGGCGCGGTCCATCGACGAACTGATCGGGGCGGGCCCGCTCGGTCCGGCGACACCGGGCATCGACGCCATCCACGACGCGTACCTGCAGGCATTCCTCGCCGCCAAGGCCGCGCACGCCAGGGAGAACGGAGTGGAACTCGTGCTCGGGCCCAACACCTGGGTCGAGGGCAGTCTCACCGATCCGGTGGACGTGACCACCGTGCTCGGCAACCTGCTGGACAATGCCATGGAGGCCGTGCGCACCGGGGACCGGATCGAGCGGAAGGTGGAAGTCGAACTGCTGCAGGAGGATTCGACCTTGCACATCATCGTTGCCGACAGTGGCGACGGTGTCGCCCCCGACCTGGTGGACACGCTGTTCACCGAAGGGGTCTCGACCCGTGACGACCGCGGCGTCCCCGGAGGGCGCGGCGTCGGCCTCGCCCTGATCCGCCAGATCGTCCGCGCCCACGGCGGCGACGTGCGCCTGTCGAGTCCCGGCGGCGGTGAGCCGCCACTCACCGGCGCCGAATTCATCGCCCGCATCCCCGGAGTGCTCGTGGAAAGCGAGGTGGCATGGCCGCGCCGACCCTGACCGTCCTTGTCGTCGACGACGACTTCCGGGTGGCGAACCTGCACGCCGGAATCGTGCGATCCATCCCGGGTTTCACGGTGGCGGGCACCGCCAACACGCTCGCGGCCGCACGGGAACTCGTCGCGGCGGAGCCGGTCGACCTGGCGCTGGTGGATGTCTATCTGCCGGACGGATCAGGCATCGATTTCGTCCGGGAGATCCGCTGCGACGCGATGATGCTCACCGCGTCGACGGAGAGCGACGCCGTGCGAGCCGCGATCACGGCGGGCGCGCTGGCCTACCTCGTCAAGCCGTTTCCGCACACCGACCTGGCCGCCCGGCTGGCCGCCTACGGCCGGTACCGGCGCATTCTCGCGGTGCCGCAGGCCGACAACGCCCGGGTGTCCGCCGCACTGCACGCACTGCGTCCCGCGGCCACCGCGAGCCCATCGGCAACCGTATCCTCCCCCACCAAAGACGCTGTGCTGCAAGCGATTCTCGCCGCGGATACCCCTCTGTCCGCAGGCGAGGTGGCCGGCGCCATCGGCGTCTCCCGGGCCACCGCGCAGCGCTACCTGGCCGGGCTCGTGGCGGGCGGCACGGTGCGCATGAGCCTGCGCTACGGCACCACGGGAAGGCCCGAACAGGAGTACTCCGCCGCACCGCAGCGCTGAGCGGCCGCTATCCGGTACGGGCTTTCACCCCTCACGGCAGGCACGAGCCACATACGGCGCGGTTCGCCCTCCGTGATGCGGCACCGCTGCGCGAATCGGAGTCGCTCACGCTCGGCGGACCGGTGCGTACGTCGTGCTGCCGGGCGCAATCACCGGCGCGGTAGCGTCGGGGCATGAGCATCATCGACGTCGCCGTGCTCGGCTACGGCTTGGCCGGGTCGGTCTTCCACGCTCCGCTGATCGCGGCGGAGCCGCGGATGCGAGTCGCGGCGGTGGTCACCTCCTCGGCCGAGCGGGCCGAACGCGCACGCGCCGAGCACCCCGGTGTGCGCGTGGTGCCGCAGGCCGAGGAGCTGTTCGCCACACCGGGTGACATCGATCTGGCCGTGATCGCGACGCCCAACCGCACGCACGCGCCGCTGGCCCGGCAAGCCCTCGAGGCCGGGCTGCCGGTGGTCGTCGACAAGCCGTTCGCGGTCACGGTGGACGACGCCGAGGATCTCGTCGCGCGCGCGGAACGCGCCGGTCTGGCGCTGTCGGTCTTCCAGAACCGGCGCTGGGACGGCGACTTCCGGACGGTGCGCGAGCTGCTCGAGACCGGGAAGCTGGGCCGGGTGCGGCGTTTCGAGTCGCGGTTCGAGCGGTGGCGTCCGGTGTCCAAGGGCGGCTGGCGGGAGGTCGGCACGGACGAGGACGGCGCGGGCATCCTGCTCGATCTCGGCAGCCACCTGGTGGATCAAGCCGTGACCTTGTTCGGCCCGGTGGCTTCGGTGTACTGCGAGCTGGACCGGCGGCGCGAGGGGATCACCACCGACGACGACGCGTTCGTCGCGTTGACCCACACCGGTGGTGTCCGCTCCCACCTGTGGATGAGCGCCGTCGCCTCGCACCTCGGACCACGCTTCCGGGTGCTCGGGTCGGAAGCCGGGTATGTCACCTATGGGCTGGACCCACAGGAGGACGCGCTACGGGCCGGTCGCCGTCCGGATCAGGATTCGTCGTGGGGCACAGTCGATGCCGACCGCTGGGGCGTACTGGGCGCGGAACCCGACTTCGCCCCGGTGCCGACGGCGCCCGGCGCATACCCCGCCTTCTACTCCGCCATGGCCGCCGCGCTCCTCGACGGCGCGCCTGTTCCCGTCGACCCGTGCGACGCGGTCACCACCGCGCGCCTGCTGACCAGAGCACGGGAGTCGGCGGCCCGGGGTGTGACCCTCACCGCCTGACATGGGCTGGCCACCGTCGCCGCGAGTCGATAACGTCGGTCCCCGGGATCGGCCGGCCCGGCCGCTCGGCGGAGAGGAGACCCGCATGGGTGCAACGGTTTTCGCGGTGCTGCTGCCGATGGCATTGGCCTTGGTGATGTTCGGGCTCGGATTGACCCTGACGACAGAGGATTTCGCGCGCGTGCTGCGGTATCCGAAAGCGGCGGTGATCGCGCTGGTGTGTCAGATGATCCTGCTGCCCGCGGTGTGCCTGGGCCTGATCCGCCTGTTCGGTCTCGACGGCGCGCTGGCCGCGGGCATGCTGTTGCTCGCCGCGTCGCCGGGCGGAGCGTCGGCGAACCTGTTCAGTCACATCGCCGGGGGCAACGTGGCGCTGAACATCACGCTCACCGCGATCAATTCGGTGCTCGCGGTGTTCACCATGCCGGTGGTGGTGGCGCTGTCCTACGCCATGTTCCTGGACGGAGCGGGCTCGGTCGGACTGCGACCGGACAAATTCGCTCAAGTCTTCGCCATCGTGCTCGTGCCCGTCGCGATCGGCATGGCGGTGCACCGGCGGTTCCCGGAGTGGTCGCGCCGGATGCGCGGTGCGGTCAAGATCCTTTCGGTCGTGGTACTCGCGCTGGTGATCGCGGCCGGCGTGGGCTCGAATCTGGACACGCTGTCGGAGCACATCGGAAAGCTGTCCGCGATCTGCCTGTCCTTCGCCGTGATCAGTTTGGCCGTCGGCTACTTCGTGCCCCGGCTCGCGCGAGTGGAAACCGATCAGGCGATCGCCTCGGCCATGGAGATCGGCGTGCACAACGCGGCGCTGGCGATCGCCGTCGCCGCTTCGGTGCTGGACAACGAGACGATGGCCGTGCCCGGCGCGGTCTACGGCGTTCTGATGAACATCCCGGCGGCGCTGGCGGCATATCTGCTGGCCAGGCGGGCGCGACGGGAGCAACCCGCCCCCGCGCCCAGTATGGCCGGTTAGCCCGGGGCAGCGCGCTGTGCGGATACGCGGGACCCGGTGAGTAGCCTCTCGGAGGGTCGGACGCCATGAGAAGGGAGCCAGCTGCGCGATGCAACCGCTCGGCACGAACGATCCGGTCAGGATCGGGGACTATCGTCTGCTCGGCGTGCTCGGCGCGGGTGGCATGGGCCGCGTCTACCTCGGAAGGAACGCGGGCGGCCGCACCGTCGCGGTCAAGGTCATCCGCCCCGACATGATCGACGCGGAATTCCGCATGCGCTTCCGGCGCGAGGTCGCGGCGGCGCGCCGGGTCGGCGGACGGTTCACCGCGCCGGTGCTCGACGCCGACGTGGATGCCGATCCTCCGTGGCTTGCCACCGGTTACGTGGCCGGGCCCTCGCTGGCCGACGCGGTGGAACGGTACGGGCCGTTCACCGAGAACGCGCTGCTCGTGCTGGCACACGGACTGATCGAGGCCTTGACAGCGGTCCACGGGGCCGGGGTGGTGCACCGCGACCTCAAGCCGTCGAATGTCCTCTTGGCGCTCGACGGACCCAAGGTGATCGATTTCGGCATCGCCCGCGCCGTCGAGGACAGCAGGCTCACCACCACCGGAAAGGTCATCGGCTCTCCGGGATTCATGTGCCCGGAGCAGGTGACCGGCGATCCGGTCGGCTCGCCCGCGGACGTGTTCGCCCTGGGCGGGGTCCTCGTGTTCGCGGCGACCGGCCATGGACCGTTCGGCGTCGGCGATTCGGTGCAGATGCTGTGGCGGGTGGTGTACGAGGAGCCGCAGCTCGACGACCTGCCCGAACGGCTGCGCCCGCTGGTGGCGGCCTGCCTGACCAAAGACGCGGCGGCACGCCCGACCCCGGACCAGCTGCTCGACCACCTCACCGCCCTCGGCATCCCCGAGCGCGGAGGCTGGCTGCCCGCCCCGGTGCTCGAGGAGGTGAGCCACCGCGCCGTGGAGCTGCTGAACCTGGACTCCGGCCCGTTCGACCGCCCGTATTTTGCCACCCCCACCGATCCGGCGCGCACCGCCGACACCATGGTCCATTCGGCTTCACCTGCGCACCTGCACAGCGACCCCGGACGATCGTTGCCCATGCACCTGCGGCATCCGGGCCCGTCGCAGGCGGCTCCCACGTACACCGGACACCAGACGTACCCGCCCGCGCACCAGGGTGCGCCCCGGTTCGATGCGGTCGCCGCCGCACCTCCTCCGCGCCGCCCCCGCCGTGCCTTGCTCATCGCAGGTGCGCTCGTCGTCTGCGTCGCCGTCGCCGTAGCGACGTTCGTGGTCGGTGCACAGCTACGGAACGACGATTCGAACGATTCGATCGCGCAGACCACCCAAGCCGCCAGCAAACCCTTCACCGCTACCTCCACGCAGGCCCCTGCCACGAATCCGACGACAACCAGCAGTTCCTCCGGCACCAGCGTTCCGACGGCTTTTCTCGGCGAGTGGAAAGGCGTCGCCCGTGACGTCCTCGCGTCGTTCGACATCGTTTTGACCATCCGGGACGGCGCGATCGGCGAAGAAGTCGCGCAGTCGTCGAACACCGGCAAGCTGTCGGGTGAGCGCTGTGAGCGCACGGAGACGCTCACCGGCGCCACCGAGACCGAGCTGTCTTTTGTCGCGCGACTCTCCGGCGGCTCTCCCACCTGCTTCGACAACGGCTCGACCTCGACGGTCAGATTGCAACCGGACGGCTCGGTGGCCTACAGCCTCTCCGGCATTCTCGGCAACATCGAAGGGGTCCTGCGCAAGAGCTGAGGGGCGGACGCCGCCTTCGCTCCGTGCCGCGAACGGGAACGCATGCCCCGAGCGCGGGCGTCCGCGGGCGGTTAAGGTGCGGCGGTGGACAGAGCGGAATTCTTCGAGCGCGGCGCCTCCATCGCCGATCGTCTGACGACGACGCAAGCGCAACCGCCGTGGTGGCTGGTGGTGGCAGCCGCGGTGGCGGCGCTCGTGCTGGTGGGTTACACCCCGATCTGGCGGCTCACCCGCAATATCGTCACCATCGCGCACGAAGGCGGGCACGCCCTGGTCGCGCTGCTCACCGGCCGCAAACTCAACAGCATCCGGTTGCATTCGGACACCTCGGGACTCACGGTGTCGAGCGGAAAACCCTACGGCCTGGGAATGATCCTCACCACGATGGCGGGCTACCCCGCGCCGCCGCTGCTCGGTCTCGGGTTCGCGGCGCTGCTGGGCGCGAGCCGGATCACGCTGATGCTGTGGACCGCCATCGTCCTGCTCGCCGCGCTCATGATCAAGATCAGGAATGTCTACGGCGGCATCACCGTGCTCGGACTCGGCGCGGTGGTCTTCGTCGTCTCCTGGTTCGGAACCGACACGCTGCAAGCGGGTTTCGCGTATCTGGGCGCGTGGTTCCTGCTGTTCGCCGGAGCGCGTCCGGTGCTGGAGCTGCAAAGAGGTCGTTCCCGGCAGCAGCGGGCCCGCTATCACGAGGTCGACTCCGACGCGGATCAACTCGCCAGGCTCACCCGGTTGCCCGGCCTGCTCTGGGTTTTCGTGTTCGGCGCCATCGCCGTGGGTTCGCTACTGGTCGGCGCGTGGTTGCTGGTCGCCGCCATCGCCGAGATCTGCCTGCCGGGCGCGCCTTCCGGCTCCTGCTTCGCGGCGCGCTGACGCCGCGCTGCGGGACGCGACCGGCTCGGGTTAGGCTTCGATCCCGCCCTGTGTCACCGCTCCACCTACCGCGGTGACGCTTCGCCGAGTTCACCCACTTCGGCCGTCCCGGTGCGGGATCGCGATTCACGACCCCTGGAGCCGGCATGGCGAACATCCTCACGCGCACGCCGAGTACTGCTGCGCGGCACTTTTATTCAGCACTGACCTCGGCCGTCACGGTGCTGCTTCTCACGATCTCGCTCGGTCCGGCGATCGCCTCCGCCGCACCGGTGGACACGGCCTGCGGCACGCCGTTGGCGCCCGCCGAAACGGCCGAGATCGCGGAACTGTCCGACACCGGGACGCTGACCGGTTCGGCACTGTGGCAGCTGGAGGAGGCCGTCGACCGGCACCGGCGCATCACCGAGATCCTGGTCGCCCACCGCGACCTGCGCGGGGTGTTCGGCCTCGGGCTCGACGCGGTCGAACGAGCCGCCGTCCTGCCGCTGCAACGCGACCCCGCCTCGTTCGACGACCCGGAATGGGCGCATCGGATCAGCCTCGAACTGTTGTCGCGTTTCCTGCGCACGGTGCACGCCGAATTCACCGGCGCACCCGTCGACCCGCACTGGGGGCACTACTTCGCGCTGACCCGCCGCTGCGAGCTGTCTCCCGCACGCGTGGCGATGGCCGGGTACAACGCGCATCTGAGCGTCGACCTGTCCTATTCCGTCGCCGCGGTCGGCAGCACCGCGGCCAACGCGGGCGACTATTTCCGCATCGTCGACGCGATCGCCCAGCGCGGCGCGCTGATCGTCGCGGTGACCAAAGCGGTCTACGGCGGCGACCTCGGGCCGCTGTGGCGGTTCTACTTCGTCGGTGAGGGCTTGGACCTGGTGCTCGGGCGCGGCGTGGCGACCGGTCCCCTGCTCCGTCTGGCCGACGCGAGCGCCAACGTCGTCATTCTCGCGAACGGATTGGCCATGCAGGATCCGGCCGCGGCGCCCGTCGTCACCGCCGAGATCGACACGCTGTGGCGCGGTCTCGATCTCGCTTTCGACGTCTTGTCCGATCTCGGCGGCCTCTGATGGGCGAACCCTGACGCGCGGCACTCACCTGTCCAGCGCTGCCACGGCTTGCCGGACCACCTCTTCGGGCGGCCGTGCCGCGTCGACGGTGCTGCCGTTCTCGCCGGAATCGAGCGGCTCCAGGGTGGCAAGCTGTGAATCGAGCAGGATCGGCGGCATGAAATGTCCTCGACGTCCGGCCACGCGCCGCTCGAGTTCGGTGCGTGGCACGTTCAGATGCAGGAAGAACGCATCAGGGGCTGAGGCGCGCAGCCGGTGGCGGTAGATCCGTTTGAGAGCCGAGCACGTGACGACGGCGCCCCGCCCGGAGCGCTCGGCCATCCAGGCGGCCAAGGCGTCGAGCCAGGGTGCGCGGTCGGCATCGTCCAGTGGCGTCCCCGCCGCCATCTTCGCGACGTTCGCGGACGGGTGGAAGTCGTCGCCTTCGGCGTACTCGACCCCCAGTACGTCGGCCAGCCGGACGCCGACCGTCGTCTTTCCCGAACCCGAGACGCCCATCACGACGATCACCGGTACCTCGTGCACTCGAACCTCCTTCCCCTGTCACGGCGGATCTATCGGGTGCGCGGACTTGTCATCGGCAACAACCTAGCGGTTGAGCACTTCGTCGACCCGTGCAGTGACGATCCGCGCCGCTGCGGCCAGATTTCGAGGAACGAGACTCTGGCGCGCCGATTTCGTTCTGCATCGCCGATTTCGTTCTGCATCAAGGAATTCGAACTCCGCGCGGACTACCGGATGGGAAGTACCGAATGTTTGCGATGACGCAATGCACGGACCTGGTCCGACATCCGAGCCGCCACCGCACGCGCGACCTACCAGCGACCCGCGGCGGGGGCGGAGCCTGAGCAGCGGCATGGCACCCCCACGCAGCACCGCCACAGCGGCCGCCGAACTCGTCTCGGCCACCGAACACATCGTGCGGCATCTGCTCGACATCATCCCCCGGCGGCATGTCGAGCGAGGAAATGCGCTGCGGGAGGAGATCCGCGCGACCGTCACGCACTGCCTCGACCTGGTCGCGTCCGTCGATACCGAGCAACCGGCGCGCACGGTCCGCATATTCGAGGCCGCCACCCGGTGGGCCGGCGTCGGGGTCGCCATGGATACCGTCCAGCATCTCGTCCACGAGGGGTTCCGTCTCTGTCTCGACGATCACCTGCGGCGTGCCCGCACCACTCCCGGCACACCAGCCCCGGGCTTTCCCGCTCGTGCACATGGCGCGATCGGCCCATGCGCCGAGCGACTAGGGTCATCGACATGGAACTACGCATCTTCACCGAGCCGCAGCAGGGTGCGAGCTACGACACGCTGCTCACCGTTGCCAAAGCCACCGAGGACTTGGGATTCGACGCGTTCTTCCGCTCCGACCACTACCTGAGCATGGGTGGCGCCGCCGGTCTGCCCGGCCCCACCGATGCCTGGATCACCCTCGCCGGACTGGCCAGGGAGACCAAGCGGATCCGCCTGGGCACCTTGGTCACCGCCGCCACCTTCCGGCTGCCCGGCCCGCTCGCCATCCAGGTGGCGCAGGTGGATCAGATGTCCGGCGGCCGGGTCGAATTCGGTCTGGGCAGCGGCTGGTTCGCCGAGGAGCACGCCGCGTACGGCATTCCGTTCCCCGCCGACAAATTCGCCCGGCTGGAAGAACAGCTGGCCGTCATCACCGGGCTCTGGGCGACCAAGCCCGGCGACACCTTCAGCTACGACGGCAAGCACTACCAGCTCACCGATTCACCCGCCCTGCCCAAACCGGTGCAGGACCCGATACCGGTGCTGATCGGCGGACAGGGCGCCACCCGCACGCCGCGGCTGGCCGCGCGGTACGCGAGCGAGTTCAACATGCCGTTCTCCTCGCTCGAGGACAGTGCGCGGCAGTTCGACCGGGTGCGCGCCGCCGCGGAAGCGTACGGCCGCGCGGCTGACGACCTGGTCTACTCCAACGCGCTTGTGGTCTGCGTCGGCGCGAACGACGCCGAGGTGGCGCGCCGGGCGGCGGCGATCGGACGCGAGGTGGACGAGCTGAAGACCAACGGCCTGGCCGGCTCACCCGCCGAGGTGGTGGACAAGATCGGGCGGTACACCGAGATCGGCACCAGCCGCATCTACTTGCAGGTGCTGGACCTGACCGATCTCGAGCATCTCGAGCTGATCTCCGCGCAGGTGCAGTCGCAATTGTGAGTTCGGGTGGGTCGCCCGGCCGTGGCGGCCCACCCGGTGCTCAGCCCAGCGGACGGTTGGTCGGCACGATCACGAAGCTCGGCGCCGACGGATCGAGCGCGAGGTGCTGGGGCTTCAGTTCGGTGTTGTTGAGCATGGGCCGGAAGGCCAGCGCCTTCGGCGAGTTGCCCGCGAAGACATCGATGCGCAGCCGGTGGCCGGGTTGCAGCACCGCCTGGGTGGGGATCACCGCGATGTCCAGCGCCACGGGCTCACCGGGAACGACCGGTTGCAAACTGTCCAGGGTGAGTGGATTGAACGGTTCGGTCAGGTCACCGGCCGGTGTCCGGCTGCTCTTCTGCTCGTCGACCGCGCGCAGTGAGGCGGTCAGCTGCCCCGTGGTCAGCACCTTGGACGACCCGTCGGGCGCCACATCGTTCATCGTGACGCTCCAGTAGCCGTCGGCGGCGTCGTGCACGGTGTTGAGGTGCACGTTCACCGGCCCCGAGATGACCGTGCGCTCGGTCATCGGCGCACTGGTGAAGGTCAGCGCGTTGCGCTCGGCGATACGCGAGTCCTTCGCGCACACGTCCACCACCGCGGCCATGCCGGCCGAGCCCTGCGCGGTGTCTCGCGAACACGCCGTGGCGAGGCCGGGGGCCACCGTCAAGGTATGCCGCTCATCGGGGACGGTCATCGTCAACGACCCGTCGTAGACTGCCTTTCCGGCGGTGCCGCTCGGCGTGGCCGAGAGATACACGCGGCGATGGTTGAGGTCCTTCTGCGGGAATTGCCCGAGGGTGATCCAGCCGCCGCCCTGTTCCCACACGGTCACCGGCCCGAAGTCGTCCAAGCCGTGGTCGACGTCCTTCAACCACTTGTCGAACCACACCCGCTGCAACACGTCCAGCCGCGGTGGCGCGCCCGGAATGCCCGTTCCCGCACCGGGATTCGCGTGATAGGTGTCGCCGACGATCAATTGCTTCCGGCCCGCGGGCAGCGGGATCGCGTTGTACAGCTTGGTCGCGCTGTTGGCGAAGATGTCGTGCCAGCCGCCATAGACGAAGGTCGGCACCGTGATGTGCTCCGGGTGGCCCTCGATGCCGCGCCGGAAGTAACTGTCCTCGTCCAGCGCGTCGGCCAGCGCGGGCGGCACGTGGTCGAGCGACGGCGTGAGCAGCGCCTGGGCCAGCAGATCGACGTTGCTGGCCGGATCCGACATCCGTTCGTGCAGCCACCCCCAGTCGAAGGTGCCGTTCAACATCGACTGCACGTCGGGAATCAGTTTCAACTGATTGACGGTGTTGAGCCACATCGGCAGGAACGTCGTCCCCACCCCGCCGCCCGGCGCGACGACGTCGCGCATCAGATCGCTCCCCGGTTCCACCGGGAAGATCGCCTGCAGCGGCGCCGGGGCGTTCTCGGCGGCGCGCAACTGGTTGATCCCCGAATACGAGCCGCCGCTCATCCCGATCCGGCCGTTCGACCACGGCTGCGCGGCCGCCCAGTCGATCACCTCGCGGGTGTCGAGCTGTTCGCGCTCGCCGAGGGTGTCCCACGCCCCCTGGGAAAAGCCGGTACCGCGTACGTCGACGATGACCTGGGTGTATCCGGCGCGGATCAGGTTGCGATCGAGACCGAGCATCGTCTGCACGGTGCCGCCGTCCACCGCGTGCAACAGATCGCCGAAACCACTGACCGGTGTACGGGCCAGATTCATGCGGTTGACCAGCCGCACGGTCAGCGGCTGCAAGCCGGGCACCGCGAGCGCCGTATCGATCAGATTGGTCATGAGCTTGGTGTAGGGGGTCAGATTCACGATGGTCGGCAGCGGTTGCTCCGCCACCTCACCGCCCCGCTTCACCGGTCGGTAGACGTTGGCCTTCAGCACGACGCCGTCGCTCATCCGGATCGGGACATCCCAATCGATGTGCACGTCGGCATATGGCTGGGGACCATCATGCAATACGGTCCATCCCACGCTGTGCGACTCGGCGGAGGGGTCCGCGACCGCGGGCACCGACACGAATCCCACGGCCGACAGCACCGCGACCGTCACCACCATCCGGATCGCCCTGCTCATCGTTCGTCTTCTGTCACGCCCCGCTGCCATCTCGCTCCCTCGACCGGTGTGCGGACCGACCATCGATCGCCCGATTGAGCGAAACGTAGCAACCGACTGGCGAATGCCGTGGGATGCGCGGTCGGGCCGGTTTGTCGTGGACGAACCGACGATGAACGCCGCGCACCCGCGAACGATCCGGCTTATCGTGGGGCGCATGACGCCGCTGCAGCGCTACATCGCCGAGGAGATCGCGGCCGATCACGCCGACGGCCTGCTCCCCCGGCGGGAGGCACTGCGCAGGCTGGGGCTGCTCGGACTCGGCGGCACCGCCGCCACCGCCCTGCTCGCCGCCTGCGCGAGCACCGGCACCGAGAACACCGATTCCGCGCCCTCCCCCGCGGCGCCGTCGACGCCACCGGGTTCCGCCGACGCCCTCCCGACCGCCGCGGTGACCTTCGCCGGACCGGGCGGGACGCCACTGCAAGCCGCGTGGGCAGCGGCGGCGCAGCCGCGGGGCGGGGTGCTGGTCGTCCATGAGAACAAGGGCCTCACCGATCACATCCGTTCGGTGGCAGGCCGTTTCGCGGGCGCCGGATACTCCGCGCTCGCGGTCGATCTGCTGTCCGCGCGAGGCGGCACCGCCGCGTTCACCGATCCGGCCGCCGCGACCGCCGAGCTGAGCCGTATCCCGCAGGAGCAGCTCGTCGCCGACCTGCGTGCCGGGCTCGACGAACTTCGGCGCCGGGTCGAGGGAAAGAAACTCGGCGCCACCGGTTTCTGCTTCGGCGGTGGCTTGACCTGGCTACTGCTGGCCTCCGGACCGTCCCCGCTGGCCGCGGCGACGCCCTTCTACGGACCGTTCCCGGACAACGGCGATCTGTCCGCGTCGAAAGCCGCGGTGCTCGGTGTCTACGCGGCGGCCGACGCCCGCGTGAACGCCTCCCGCCCCGCCGCGGAAGCCGCACTCGCCCGCTCGGGCAACCCGAACCAGATCTTCACCGCACCCGACGCCGACCACGCCTTCTTCAACGACACCGGTCAGCGGTACAACGCCGCGGCGGCCACCGAAGCCTGGCGCCGGGTATTGGACTGGTACGGCACGTATCTCGGCTGATGGCACACCGATCAGGCCGTTTCCTCGTCATCCCGGCGCCTTCGGGCGGCGCGGGTGCCGACCGAGCCCGCGCCCTCGGCAACGAACGCGCGGCGGCCCACGCGCCGCGCTTGCTCGCGGTGATCGCCTTGCTCTCGGCCGTGGCGGCGATCGGGGCCTGCGGCGGCGAGCAACCGCCCGCTCCGAGCAGCGTCTCGTCTACGGCAGGCACTGTGGCACCGAGCAACCCGGCGGGACGACCCGACCTCGAGGCCGCCGAAGAAGTCGCCGGCGACATCGAGGTCCCGTGGGGCTTGGCGTTCCTGCCCGACGGCGCCGCGCTGGTCGCCGAGCGGGATTCCGGACGGATCGTGCGAGTCGCCGTGGGTCGCGCGCCGGAACAGGTGTACGAACTGTCCGACGTCGCCGCACGTGGCGAGGGCGGTTTGCTCGGACTCGCCGTCGCGCCGGACTACACCGAAAGCCGTTACGTCTACGCCTATTTCACCTCCGAGACGGACAATCGGATCGTCCGGTTCCGGCTCGACGGCCGGCCGGAGGTGCTGGTCACCGGGATCGCCGAGGCCGGGAATCACAACGGCGGCCGGATCGCGTTCGGGCCGGACGGCATGCTGTACGCCGGGACCGGCGACGCGGGAGAATCCGCGCGGTCGCAGGATCCGGCGAGCCTCAACGGAAAGATCCTCCGGTTCACTCCCGAAGGCCGCCCGGCTCCGGGCAATCCGTATCCCGGCTCGCCGGTCTACAGTCTCGGCCACCGCAACGTGCAGGGACTGGCGTGGGATCGAGCCGGTCGCCTGTTCGCGGCGGAGTTCGGGCAGAACCGGCTCGACGAGATCAACCTGATCGAGCCGGGCCGCAACTACGGCTGGCCCGGTGTGGAGGGCACGGGCGGGACCGACCGCGGCTTCACCGATCCATTGCTGACCTGGACCACCGCGGAAGCCTCGCCTTCGGGCATCGCCATCACCGCGGACACCCTCTACGTCGCGGCGCTGCGCGGTGAGCGCCTGTGGACCGTGCCGCTCGAGGACGGACGCGTGGGCGGCCCTCGAGCCGAACTGCGCGACCGATACGGCCGGTTGCGCACCGTCGAAGTCGCGCCGGATGGAGCGTTGTGGCTCACCACCTCCAACACCGACGGTCGAGGCGACCCCGCGACCGGCGACGATCGCGTCCTTCGCTTCCCGGCACGCTGAGTTACACACCGGCCACCGCGCCGGTCGACATCGCCGCTCATAGTCTCCGATCGCTGAGACGGGCGCCACATAGCATTTATATTGCACACAACCGAATTGCTCACTACATTATTGCTCATGACCGATCACCTCACCCTCGACGAGCAGCTCTGCTTCCCGCTGTACGCGGCGTCTCGGGCGATGACGGCGGTCTACCGCCCGAAGCTGGAACGGCTCGGGCTCACCTACCCGCAGTACCTGGTGATGCTGGCGCTGTGGGAACGCGACGAACGCAGTGTCGGCGATGTCTGCCATGCGCTCGACCTGGATTCCGGCACGCTTTCCCCGCTGCTCAAGCGGCTGGAGACGGCGGGCCTGGTCGAGCGGCGGCGGTCGGCCGCCGACGAACGCCGCGTCGATATCCGGCTCACCGAACGCGGGCGGGCTCTGCGCGCCGAGGCGGGCGACATCCCGGCCCAGATGGCCGAGGCCAGTGGCCTGTCCATGGATGACGTCGTGGCGTTGCGCGGGATCCTGCACCGACTTACCGAGGCGCTGAAGTCTCAACTGGACGAAGGAGAGTAGACATGCGAATCCTCTACACCGCCGAGGCCCTGGCCAGCGGCGACGGTCGTGACGGCCACGCGCGCACCACCGACGGCAAGATCGACGTGAACCTGTCGATTCCTAAGGAAATGGGCGGCAACGGCGAGGGCACGAACCCCGAACAGCTGTTCGCGGCGGGCTACGCGGCGTGCTTCCATTCGGCCCTGCGCCTGGTCGGCAAGCAGACCTCGTCGAATGTCGACGACTCCGCCGTCGGCGCGAAGGTCGGTATCGGCCCGAACGACGCCGGCGGCTTCGGCCTGGCCGTTACGCTGGAGGTCTCGCTTCCCCACCTGTCCCGCGCGGACGCGCAGGCGCTCGCCGACAAAGCCCATCAGGTGTGCCCGTATTCCAACGCGACCCGCGGCAATATCGACGTCCAGGTCCTCGTTGCCGACGACTGATCGAGAAGGAGCGGTTATGCGTGCCGTAGTCATCGAACGATTCGGCGAACCGAAGGACGTGCTGACCACCGCCGAACGCCCGGTGCCCGAGCCAGGGCCGGGCGAAGTGCGGCTCGCGCTGATCTTGTCGCCGATCCACAACCACGATCTGGCCATCGTGCGCGGCGTGTACGGCTACCGTCCGGAGTTGCCTGCGATTCCCGGCAGCGAGGCGGTCGCACGGGTCGACGCGGTGGGTCCCGAGGTCGGCGACCTGTTGGTCGGGCAGCGGGTGACGGTGTCCGGCGCGCAGAACGTGTGGGCCGAGTATTTCGTCGTCCCGGCCGGGCAGGTGATTCCGCTGCCCGACGCGGTCTCCGACGAGACCGCCGCCCAACTGCTGGCCATGCCGTTGAGCGCGCTGATGCTGATCGAGGACCTCGAACTGTCCTCCGGCGACTGGCTGGCGATCAATGCCGCCAACGGCGCGGTCGGCAGGCTCGTGAACGTCTTCGCCCGGCAGCGTGGTCTGAACGTGCTGAATCTCGTGCGCGGTCCCGCCTCGGTCGCGGCGCTGCGCGAACTCGGCTACGAGCCGGTGCTCGACACCGAGAGCGAGGGCTGGCGCGACCAGGTGGAAGCGGCCACCTCGGGTGCGCCGATCCGCCGGGCCGTCGATCAGGTGGGCGGCCGGGCCGCGGCCGCCGAGCTGGCATTGCTCGCGCCGGGCGGGCAGCTGATCTCCTTCGGTGCGCTCTCGGGGCAGCCGCTGTCGCTCGACCCGGGCGCGCTGATCTTCAAACAGGTGGTGATCAAGGGCTTCTGGGGCGCCAAGCGGATCGAGGAAATCGGCGCGGAGCATCGCGGGCGGCTCATCCGCGAGCTGATCGGCCACGCGGCCGGCGGCACTCTGCGGCTGGACATCGAAGCCGCCTATCCGCTGGAGGCGGCGGCCGACGCCGCGGTCGCCACCGAGACACCGGGCCGCGCCGCCAAGGTCGCGCTGCGGGGTCAGCCGGCCTGATCGGCGTCGAGCACGGCCATCGCGGCGTTGTGCCCGGGGATGCCGCTGACCCCGCCGCCCCGGATGGCGCCCGCACCGCACAGGAACACGTTGCGGTGGCCGGTCGCCACGCCCCACCGGGCGGCGGGATCGGCGGGATCGGCGTCCTCCGGGAGGTATGGGAAGGCCAGATCCCGGTGGAAGATGTGTCCACCGGGCAGGCCGACCTCGCGCTCCAGTTCGATCGGGGTCTTCGCCTCGAGGCAGGGCGCGCCGTTCTCGTCCGTCGCCAAGCAGTCCGCGATCGGCTCGGCGAGTACTGAATCCAGTTGCGCGAGAGTAGCTTGCACCACCTCGTCTTTCGCCGCCGCATGGTCTGTGGTGAAGAGCTTTCCGCGAGCATGCAGACCGAACAGCGTCAGAGTGTGCGCCCCCTGCGCGGCCAGTTCCGGTGCCAGGATCGTCGGATCGGTCAGTGTGTGGCAATAGATCTCGGCGGGTGGCGCGGACGGGATACGGCCGATCGCGGCCTCGCCGTAGGCTCGGTCGAGCTGGGCGTACGACTCCCCGATGTGGAGAGTTCCCGCGAAGGCCTCCCATGGATCGGCTTCGGCGTCACGCAAGCGTGGCAGACGCCGCAGCAACATGTTCATCTTCAGCTGCGCGCCTTCGGGTTTCGGCGGCAAGGGCTCGCCGAGCAACGCCGCGAGCGTATACGGTGCGACGTTCGCCAGGACGTGGCGCGCTCCGGTTCTGCCCTCCGCGTGCACGACTTCCGCTGCGCTGCCGTCGGTTTCGATGCCCGTCACCGCACAGCCGGTGACGATTTCCGCTCCGGCCGATCGGGCGGCCTCGGCCAGTGCGTCGGTGAGCGCGCCCATGCCGCCGATCGGCACGTCCCAGTCGCCGGTACCCCCGCCGATCACGTGATAGAGGAAGCAGCGATTCTGCCGCAGCGACGGATCGTGCGCCTGGGTGAAGGTGCCGATCAGTGCGTCGGTGAGCACCACGCCGCGCACCGTGTCATCGTCGAAGGTGGACTCGATCGTCTCGCCGAGCGGCCGCTCGAACAGCGACTCCCAGATGGACGCGTCGTCGACGATGTGCCGCAGCGCCTCCTTCGACGGAAGCGGCCGGGTCAGCGTCGGGAAAACCCGCCGGGCCAGCTGGTTCGTGGACGCGTAGAACCGCTGCCACGCGCCGAACTCCCGGTCAGACCCGGTCAGCCGTGCGAAACTCGCCGCCGTGCGCGCCTGCTGGGACGAGACGAGCAGACCCCCGTCGCCGACCGGCGTGTAGGACGAGACCACCCGCCGCCGCGTCTCGAACCGCAGGCCCAGGTCTTGGACGATCGATCGTGGCAGCAGGCTCACCAGATACGAGTACCGCGAAAGCCGCGCATCGACCCCCGCGAAGACCCTCGCGGACACCGCCGCGCCGCCGGTGTGCGGCTGCCGCTCCAGCACCAGCACCGATCGCCCGGCCCGCGCCAGATACGCGGCGGCCACCAAACCGTTGTGACCGCCGCCGACGATCACGACATCGTAGGAGGAGCGCCTCGGCGTCATTCGTCCTCGATAGCACGGATCGGCACCGGACGACAGCACCCTGGCCGATAGGCCCTGGCCAGGTCGCGGGAGCGTCGCGCTGGAACGGGGGGACCAAGGCCGTTCAGGTGGCCGCGGCGAGCAGAGCCGCGGCGGCGGCGCGAGCCTGCCCACCGACACCCGCCGCGCCGTGCATCGTCGCGACGACGGTCGCCCCCTCCACCAGCATGAGCAATTGCCGGCCCAGGACGGCCGGATCCTCTGCCCCACCGCGGGCGGCGATGCCGGTGAAGAGGTCGAGATAGCGATGCAGGTGCCGCGCGGTGATGGCCCGCACCTGCTCGTCGTAGTGCTGGGCCGCCGCGTTCACCATCGCGCAACCGCGAAAGGCCGGTTGCGCGTACCACTCCCCCAGCGCGTCGAAAACCGCGGCCAGCTGTGCGGCGGGATCGTCACCGGCCGACTCGACCGCGCTCGCCAGCCACGCACCCACCTTTTCACTGCGCGCTTCGAGCATCGCTCGCACGAGCCCCTCCTTGGTACCGAAGTGCCGGTACAGGGTCTCCTTGGACACCCCGAACCGTGTGCACAGTTCGGCCACACCGACCCCGTCGAGCCCACGCTCGTACAGCAGCGGTTGCGCCGCTTCGAGGATGGCGGCACGGGTGCGCGCCGGGTCGATCGTCGAGCCTTTGGCCACGGGCATACCTAGATGGTAACGAACGGTTCGATCTACTGCTAGCATCTTAGGTCGTACTGATCGGTTCGATCCAAATCGCGTCCATGAAGTGGGCATAGCAAGCCGCGGGCCGCGATCGCTGCCACCCGGTTCACTCGCGACCTGAACGAGACGGAGAACGACGATGACGACTTTCGTCCTGATTCCCGGCATGTGCCACGGCGGCTGGTGCTTCGAGCAGCTCACCGAGCAGCTGCGAGCCCACGGTCATCGCGTGTTCCCGCTGACGCTGAGCGGAGTCGGTGAGCGCGTCCATCTGCGCCACGGAGTGAATCTGGATACCCACATCCAAGACGTCACCGCGATGCTGTCGGCCGAGAACATCACCGACGCGGTCCTGGTCGGCCACAGTTACGGCGGCATGGTGATCACCGGCGCCGCCGACCGCGCGGCGGCCCGGGTCGGCGCATTGGTGTACCTCGATGCCGTGGTGCCCGGCCCAGGTGATTCCTGCTACGCGCTTGTTTCGGACGAAGAGCGACGGTGGTACCTGGACGTGGTCGACACCGGTGACGCCGTACGCCCGCTGCCCTTCTTCGATCCACGAGCCACACCGCACCCACTCGCGTCGGTCCTCCAACCACTCACGCTCACCGGAGATCTCACCCACATCCAGCGCAAGGACTACATCTACGCCGCCGGATGGGAAACCCCCTCGCCGTTCACCGATATCTACCAGCGATTGCGGGACGACGCAGAGTGGACGACCCACGCGGTCGACGGCGGGCACAACCTGATGCGAGACGCTCCGGAAGACCTGCTGCGGATACTGCTCGACGTCGCCGAACCCCGCTGACCCCGAAGCCGTGCGCCGACCGCGCCAGGAACCTGCTCACGAACGGCTCGAGTCGACTGGGATCACACCCCCGGCGTCAGCGCTGGATTCGGCGATCTCGTCCATCAGCATCCGCAGCGTCAGCGAGTGCTTCTCCGGTGGCAGCGCATCCATCGCACCCCGCGCCGTCCGGATCCCTTCGGCTCGATCGCCCGCTCGGACCAGCATCAGGCCGCGATGCATCTCCAGATGCGTTGCGAAGCGCGGCAACTCGGCCGGAAGTTCCCTTCGCGCCTGCTCTTGCGAGGCGACCGCCGACTTCTCTTCTCCGAGACGTGCCGCCAGTAGGGAGAGGAAGACGTTCATGCGCCACCATGGGACCGCGTAGTCGGAGGTCTGCTCGTAGGAGCCGACTTTGTCGAACACTCTGCGGCCCTCTTCCACGAGTGCGCGGCCCGTCTCGTGATCGCCGCGCAGCACCGCCGCGTGGGCCTTGCCCATGATCGCGTTGAGACGCCCCAAGCTCGGTTTGTCCGACAGCGCCAATGCCTGGTCGGCGAAGAGGTCCGCGACTCGCAGCGCCGCACCTTCGTAGCCCAGAGCGATGGCCGCCCTTCCCCGCACCCAGACTCGAGTCTGTTCATCCTCGGAACGATCCGCGGCCTCGGCCGCCATGCGGTACCAGTTGACCGCCTTGGTGCCGTCGGAGCCGGGAAATGTCTTCGCATACAGCGTCATCAGCCGAGCCGCCGCTGCCCACATCCGCGGACTGTCCAGCTGTTGTTGCAGAATCGCCAAGTCGACAGCCAGGCGCCGCTGGATATCCGCCGCACCCAGTGACATGTAATCGGTGCCATACGCACTGAGCTTCGCCTGCCACGCCTCGACGCTCGGCCCGGCACGATCCAGCCGCGCCGAGAACCCCGCCGCCAGCAGATCGGATGCCACTACCGGCGCGATACTGGTCGCGGCCACCTGGGCCAGAAACTGTCGTCTGTGCATGCCATCGTCCTCGAAAACAGCCAGAGGCACGTCCAGTACCGCCGATAGATGGCGTAGCCAGAACCGGCTGGGCACCGTGTCCCCGTTCTCCCAACGCCTCGAGATGTACTCCCGAGAGATACTCGCCCCCGAATGAGCCGCCAGCTCGTCCGCCAGCCGCCCCTGCGACCATCCGCGCGCTTTTCTGAGCGCACAAATCAACTCGCCCACGAGGTACGGCGTCACCGCTACAGCACATCAACAGCTATCGAGTCCAGCCTCCGAACCGCACTCGATCGTGCCCACGGGGCGAGCGCAGCACGCGTGTTGATGTAGACCTCCCGCAGGCGTGGGGACGTGTTGATCTTCGACAGCTCGATAGCACGTTCGGCTGCCCGGCATGCCCGATCGAGGTCCTCGCGGACGGTCAGTTTTGCCAGGTGAAGCAGTGCAAGCGCGCGGTCTCGCACGTCGGTCTGCGGAATGCGATCTATCGATGCTTCGATTGTGTCCACCGCTGCGCGCGTCTCCCCCGCCATTTCCAGGCTCTTGCTCGTCAGTAGCCCGGTGAGCCAGTCGCTCATGTAGTAGGCATACGAGATGTCAGGGGTTGTCGGATTGGCGTGCTTACCTGAGATTCGATTCAGAAGCGGCCACGCTTCACGTGACCGCCCCGCGTACGCATACGCCTGTGCCGATTGCAGCAGAACGTAATCGGCCATCCTCGGATCGGTGACCGGTAGTCTCATCGACGCATCTGCCAAGTCTGCCGCCACCTGGTAGCGATGGGTCCAGATCGCAAGCTGAGTTCGATGGCAGAGCATCCCAACCGCTACATCGTCATCGCCCGCGTCCGTTGCATGGTCGTACGCAGCAACGAAAAGTCGATCAGATCTCTCGTATCGACCCTGGTCCCATGCTGCCCAGGCGTTGCTTGCGGTCGCTTCGCTGGTGAGAGATTGAAGCTCCGGACGAAGTCTCGACGGGCAGTCCCGCAGCAGCGCCGTACAGGCGCGCGCTTGGGCCTGAATGATGGGCTGCGCCGCGTTCGAGCCCAACTGATCATCCAACAGCATCGCCGAGTGGATCGTTGTTCGCAGATGCCCGATCGCATCCGGGGTGACTATCGGTACGTCATCGCCGCGCAGCGCAGACGCACCTACCACCACGCCTGTTGCGGCAAAAAATTCTCGCCGATTCACGTCGTCTCCCATCAACTTCCGGAACCGATCTTGTGCCCCATGGTCCGCGTCGGCCAGTAGTCTGTCCAGACCTGCCTGGTGGGCGATACCCACTTGCGCCGACGGACGCCCCTCCCAGAAACTGACAGTTCGCTGACTGCACCGCAGCGCCTCAGCGAGTTCATTCTGAGTGAGTCTGCAAGCAGTCCGGAGCACCTTCACATCCGCGCCAGTCCACACGGTCACGCCGGTCACCATGCCCCCTGTCGATTGTGTTCGTATCGATTGGTAAAACCTGCGCATCTCTTACCTTCCACCCCGAATCTTGCCCCGGCAACCTTTGATAGGTATCCGGAACCGGGAAAGCCTCTCGCGCAACACCAAACGGCATGTGTGAGAGGGCACCTGATGCGGCCACGGGGTGTCGTCTCGGGTGGCGAACGTCCCGCCCCGGTTCCGGGTGCACCAACCAGCCAGGCATGGAACCAAACGCCCATAGTCGAGCGAGGGGAGACGCTTGTGGATTCACCGAAACAGTTCGGAGACACCCCTTTGGCGGTGTGCCACTTCTACCGCCAGGTGTGTGATTTGCCCGCCGAAGTAGACCCCCCACACCTGGGGCGCATCACGCTGCGAGCAGGCCGGGTATGCGGGTTGATGATGCCCGCATTCATCGGTTCGGAAGTCAAAGCATCGATGCGACGTGCGGGCCACCCGGCCGGGCCGGTAATGACGCATCCTCGGTCGCAGCGCTGGACGTTCCTGACCGGACCCGATCTGCCCGAGGACATCCGGTTGTTCGCGGAGATGTCGCGGTTGAACGTGTCCATCCTGCGCGCCGGCGTCATCGCCTTGCCTGGTCCGGGTCAGCGCCCCGGCTTGTTCCGGGCCTGGGTGCAACCACCCCATGACGCCTACCGCCCACCGGGGCGAATCGTCATCCAAGCGATACGGGATTGCGCCGCTCAGCACATGCGGCAGCGTCGGCGGGTGATGGCATATGCCTGAATTCAGCACAGCCTGTGCTCTCCCGCTCGGGTGCGAGGACACCGGTTCCCCGCCGTCATCCCGCGCGTTGTCCCCACACCGGTTCGACCACCGCAGGCCTTCCGATGACCGGTGACCAGGACGCCGAGCGCGCGGCCGCCGAACTCGACGTTCTCACCGAGGTGATCGACATACTGGTGACCACCACTGCCGAGGCCATACCCGACGGGATGCCCGAGGCGGCCCGCGCACATGTGATGGCGAAGGTGATCTATGTTCTGATCACCAGCGCCCGCACCGCCGCCGCACCCCACACTGGGCGACTGTACGCAGCCGCGGTACTCGATCCGATCATCGAGAACATCGCCACCGCCGACGAGATCACCCTCCTCGACCTGCTGATACCCGCGATCATCGGCCAGCACATCGGCGGTGCCTAGACCACCGCGACGGCCCTGCACGTCGCGTTCCTGCCACCGCGCTGCGACTAGAAGCGCGAAGCGCACAATACGTTGCGCCACACGCACATTCATTCCATACACTCATTCCGAGAGGCACCACATTGCAGCCTGACACGGCTCGGCAACAGCACGTATCAGCAGCACACACGGTGTTGCTGCCGAAATGCGCCGTCGCGGTACTCCGCGACGGCATTCTCACCAACATGCCGGTCACATGCCGCGAAACCCACTGCCGTGCCGGCGCCCCAACAGCCGGTGGGGTGATCGGCTTCCACCTCCACCCACCGGAACAATCCCCGATGACCGGCGTTCATGTCAGCGACAACCAACCAGCACTTCCCTTCCGCGCCGACGATCCAGCAGGAACGACCGCGCCCGCGCACCAATCGCCGCGCCCACAGGAGCCGGACGTGCACCTGACCATCTTCTTGCAGCAAATGCGATTCGACTTCACCGCGTGTCTGAGCGCCGCCCTGGAGTTCGTACACGAGCAGCAGACCCACCACTACGCCGACGATGTGACCGTCGACCTGCACGACACCCGCCGATACCCGCGCCTACCGAACGAACGACTCTTCCTGCGACCCTGACCTGACACGCTCACCAGATCCCGGCGCCGACGAGAGGACAGCCACCATGGGCGCGGACCGGCCCCACATCGAAGCCGAATTCGGCCGGACCACGGCAGATCAGCGAGATCCGAAGTGGCGGGAATGGTTGGGCAGATGGCAGAGCGTATCGACTACTTCCTGAACGTCACAGTGCCCGACATGCCCGAAATTCGTGGTCCGCCGCGAGCCGGGCGCCTGGGAAGTGGTGGGGCTGACCGAGAGTACTTTGCTCGACGGGAAGTACCAGCGGCTCGCCGGCCGGCGTGCCGGACAAGCCCGTCCGAACCCGAACAGGAGCCAGCAGTGCCTATCGAGCACGAAGCCAAGATCCTCGACATCGACCCCGGTACTGTCGAACGACTCATCGTGGACAAGGGTGGCCGGAAGCTCGGCGAGCGATTCATGCGCCGCTACGTCTACGACATCGCGCCGGGCGATCGATCGAAGTGGATCAGGCTGCGTGACAACGGGAATGGGACCACTCTAGCCGTCAAGCAGATCACCAGCGACGCCATCGACGGTACCGACGAAGTCGAGGTGGGTGTCGACGACTTCAGCGGCGCCAACGCCCTGCTCGAGCTGTTGGGCTTTACCGCGAAGTCCTACCAGGAAACGAAGCGGATCAGTTTCGTACTCGACGGCGCACAGCTCGAGATCGACACCTGGCCGCGGATTCCTCCGTACCTGGAGATCGAAGCCGCGAACAAAGATGAAGTGATCCGGATCGCCGAGCTACTCGGCTATGCCGAAGCCGACCTCACCGGTGAGAACACGATCAAGATCTACGCTCGGCACGGCATCGACCTCGATACCGTCCGGGAACTGCGGTTCTGAGCCGCACGCGACAGAGCCGTATGTCCGCTGATCCTCTGTAAGGGAACGAGATTCGCCCCTTCGCGCTTGAATAGCCCGAGTCATCAGGAGATAGATACGATCCCAGGGCGCGTCCCGAAGCCGAAGACGCGCCCGCGTGATCAGGAAGCAATGCCGCTGAGTACCGCGCCCCCGATCACATCGCAGGGTTGGGCCACTGGCGGCGGCTGAAGGGGGTGTGCACCCCGTTGACCGAAGCCGCCGCCTGGCCGATCTACTACTGTGACCGACATCGGATTTACAACCGCTGACCGTCCGTCCTCGAACGGAGAAGACCCCGCCCGGCGTGTGGCCGGACGGGGTCGGGTGTCCCCCAACGAACGAGACGTCGGGTTCTTCGCCGCTATCTACTTCGCCTGGACAGGAGGCTGGTTGATAGTGGTGAAGTACTGGATGGCGGCGCCGATGGCGACCGGGGCGGTGACCAGGATCTGGCCTGCGATGGTGCCGAGGGCGCCGATCGCGATGATGCCGCCCAGGCAGCCGATGGCCGCCGCCGGGATGAACGCGCCGAACAGGCCGACGATCGCGGCCGAGGCGACGGTGGCGCCCGCGATGCCGCCGAGCACGCAACCGACGGCGCCGCCGCCGATGCCGCCGACCAGGGTGCCGATGGTGGCGCCCATGGTGATGGTGCTGGTCATGCGGGACCAAGCGGCCTGCTCACGGTCGTATTCGGTCTTCCACGGCGCCTTGTCCTCGAACGGCAGGGCGACCGGCTTGTAGGCCGCGTGCGCCAGGTCGAACTGCGGGGTCAGCGTCGCGGTGCGACCGGCGATGTCGGCCACGATCGGGAACTCGAAGTCGTCGACCCGGAACCGCAGCGGCATGCCGGTGAGCACGGTGCCGTTGGCGGCCTTGACCTTGAAGACATCGCCCTCGACGACCATCGAGCCGGCATCGGTCGTGACGATGGACTGGGTGTCGGTGGCGTAGGCGGTGAAGTCGACAGCGTCGTCGCTGCCGGGCTGCGCACCGGCGGAACCGGAAACGATCCCGACTGCGGCGACCAGCCCCGCGGCCACCGCAACGATTTTCCTCATCCTTGGTTCTTTCCTCTCGGTTTTCTCGGGGAAGCGGCCGCGCCGAGCGCGCCGCGCGCCTGCCGCGAGCGCGGCGGGCAGGTCAGAGGTCGAGGACGAGCGGGCCGGACCTGGCCCGCGAGACGCACAGCATCATCGTGTCGCCCCGCGCCCGCTCCTCGTCGGTGAGCAGTTCGTCCCGGTGCTCGACGTCGCCGGACAGCACCGTGGTTTCGCAGCTGCCGCAGGTGCCTTCGCGGCACGAGGTGACGATGCCGATTCCGGCGGCTTCCAGGACGTCGGCGATGGATTGGTTCGCCCCGATCCGGAAGGTTTTGCCGCTTACCGCCAAGCGCACCTCGAACGGCTCGTTCGGGGCGAACCGCAGCTGCCGCGGCACGAAACGCTCCACGTGCACCGGCACTCCGCTTCGTGCGCCTTCGTCCTCCGCGGCGGCCAGCAGCGGCTCCGGTCCGCAGCAGTACACGGGGGTGTCGCCGAGGTCGGTGAAGATCTCGCGCAGCGGCAGCAACCCGTGCTCGTCCTGCGGAAGCAGATTCGCCCGGGGGTAACGCTCGGCGATGACTCCGGCGAACGCCATGTGCCCTCTGGTTCGACCGCCGTAATACAGCGACCAGCGTGCACCCGCGGCGTCCGCGGCGGCCACCATGGGCAGGATGGGCGTGATCCCGATCCCTCCGGCCAGGAAGACATATCTGTTCCTGCCGATCAGTTCGAAGTTGTTGCGCGGCATGGACACTCGCAGCACCGATCCGGGTTGCGCGGCACGGTGCAGATAGGCCGAACCACCGCGCCCGTCCGGTTCGTGCAGCACCGCGATGCGCCAGCGACCCCGGTCGGCCGGGTCGCCGCACAACGAGTACTGCCGCACGCCGGCCGCGCCTACCGCGACATCGATGTGGGCTCCCGGTGTCCACGACGGCAGTTCGCCGCCGTCGACCGGGACCAGCTCCAGCGAGAACACGCCCGCGGCCTCGTCGCGGCGGCGCCAGACTCGTACCGCTCTGTCAGTCATATCCGTCCCCTAGCCCGGCAACGTCTCCGCGATCACCGTCGCCGAGATACGCCGCCCCCGCAGCGAACGAATGGGCAGTCGATTCGCACAATCGACGTTGACTATCGCCCCCTCCCCCGAAGGCACGCCGCCCCGAGACTGACGCCATGACCACTGTGGGGCAATTGGTGGACAAGACCACCCAGTTCATTCGAGACCAGGTCGTTCCGGTGGAACGCGAGGTCGTCGTGGACGGGCGGGTGATGGACGACGCGCTGCGGCTCGAGCTGCAGAAGAAGGCCAAGGAGGCCGGCGTCTTCGGCCCGCTGTCGGATCCGCGATACGGCGGCCTCGGCCTGGACACCCGCGCCCAGGCGCAGGTGCTCGAAGCCGCGGGCGCCAGTCTGCTCGGCCCGATCGCGGTGAACGCGTGGGCGCCGGACGACGGCAACATCCACCTGCTCGCGCACGTCGCGAACGAGGAGCAAAAGCAGCGCTACCTCGCGCCACTGGCCGCGGGCGACATTCGTTCCGCGATCGCGATGACCGAACCGGCCCCCGGCGCCGGATCCGACCCCGCGATGCTGCGGACCGTGGCCGAGGAAACCGATTCCGGCTGGGTCATCAACGGCGCCAAGCATTTCACCACGGGCGCGCAGGGCGCGGCGTTCACCATCTGCGTGGCGCGCACCGGTGACGGCCCCACGATGTTCTTGGTCGACCAGGACAATCCCGGCATGCGGGTGGGCCGCCGTATGCCGACGCTCGACCACACCAGCGCGCCCGGCGGCCACTGCGAGGTGACTTTCGACGACTGCGAGGTGCCCGAGTCCGCCGTGCTGGGCCAGGTCGGCCAGGGTCTGGCGCTCGCGCAGGTGCGGCTGGCGCCTTCGCGGCTGGTGTTCTGCATGAACTGGCTCGGGCTGGCGGTGCGGGCGCACCAGCTGACCATCGAGCACATCGGCACGCGCACGTCGTTCGGCGTCCCCATCGCCGAGCACGGCATGGCCCAGGGGCACGTCGCCGACAACGAGATCGACATCGCCGCCGCGCGCGGTGTGATCCGCACCGCCGCGGAGACCATCGACGCGCAGGGCCCGACCTCCTCGCAGGCGCGGCACGAAGCATCGATCGCCAAGACCTTCGTGTCCGAGGCGGTCTGGCGGGTGCTCGACCGCGCGGTCCAGTTGCACGGCGGGCTCGGTGTCTGCGAGGACCACCTGGTGGCTCGATTCCTGGTCGAAGCCAGAGCTTTTCGGATCTACGAGGGCCCCTCGGAAGTCCTGCGCTGGTCCATCGCCCGCCGCGCTCTGCGCACGAAACGCTGAAGGAGACGTCATGACCACGCGTGAGATCGCCGGCTTCGCGGCCGCCTACCCCGAACTCGACTGCGACGCCGTCGATTACGAGTACCTGCGGGCCGTATCGCAGGAGATGGTTCCGTTCGGCCGCCATGTCGGCACACTGATCACCGAGATCGGGCCGCAACGCGCCGTCGTCGAGATCCCCGCCGTCGGCATGGTCGGCAATCACATGGGCACGGTGCACGCGGGCGCGCTGTTCACCGCCGCCGACATCGGCGGAGCCGCCGCGTTCGTCGGTGCCGCGGCCACCCGCCTGCGCACCGTCGAGCGACTGGTGTTGCGCGGCGGCAGCGCTTCCTACCGCAAACCCGCCGTCGGCCGGATCCGCGCCGTCGCGACCGTCGACCAGCGCGAGCTCGCCGAGGTGCTCGCCGCGACGGCCTCCCAGCGCTTCGAGCTGTCCGGCAAGGCCACCTTGCTCGACGACGCCGATGTCGTCGTCGCGAAGTTCACCTTCGACTACGTCTGCGACATCACCCTCGCGGAGGGCGACCGATGACCACCGCGGCACCGCAGAACCGTTCCGCGTTCACCACCCTGGAATCGACCACGGTGCAGACCGCCGACGGTGTGACCTTCACCGTCCGCTTCCTGGCGTCGAAGAAGCCGGGCGCACCCGTCGTTCTCATCCTGCCCGCCATGGCGATGAAGGCGAAGAATTATCTGGCGCTCGCGAAAGAACTGCATGCGCAGGGTCTTTCGGTGGCGACATCCGACCTGCGGGCACACGGTGAGGCCGAACCCGCGCTGGGGCTGCACCGTGACTTCGGCTACCGCGAGATGATCGAGACGGACCTGCCCGCACTTGTCACGGCGGTGCGCGAGCGTTTTCCCGAGGCGCCGATCCATCTGTTCGGGCACAGCCTGGGCGGGCAGCTGGCACTGCTGTTCACCGCGGCCGAACCGGAGCGGATCGCGGGCGTCACCGTCATCGGCACCGGCACCGTCTTCTGGTGGGCCTTCGGCGTCCGACGCTGGTGGGAAGCGCTGAGCCAGATCCAGTGGATCGGGCTGGTCGCCCGGTGGAAGGGTTACTGGCCCGGCGGTGTGCTCATCCCCGCCCCGATGCCCGGCGGTGTTATGCGTGACTGGTCGCTGCACTCGCTGACCAGCTATTACCGCCCCAAGGGCAGCAAGCGCCGGTACAACACCCTGCTGCGGGATCTGACCGCGCCGGTGCTGGCGATCTCGTTGTCCGACGACGTGCTCGGCCCGAAGTCCAACGTCGACTTCCTGGTCTCCAGGATGCCGAACGCCCGGGTGACCCACTGGCACATCGATGCGGACTCGCCGGTGCGGCATCGCGACCATTTCCTGTGGCTGAAGGACTCACCCGCGATCGCGGCCAGGGTGGCGACCTGGATCGTCGCCGGCGAGTTGCCGGGCTGAGGGGCAGCGATGGCACGACTGCGAATCGAAGCGGTGTCGAAGCGATTCGGCGCCGCCCACGCGGTGCGCGAGGTGAGCCTCGACATCGCCGACGGCGAATTCATGGTGCTGCTCGGCCCCAGCGGCTGCGGCAAATCCACGCTCCTGCGCATGATCGCCGGCCTGGAAGATCCTTCCGACGGACGAATCATGCTGGACGACAACGACATCACGCACGACGCGCCGCAGCAGCGCGACTTGGCCATGGTCTTCCAGAGCTATGCGCTCTACCCGCACCTGACCGTCGCGAAGAACATCGGGTTCCCGCTGCGCGCCCGGCGCACCCCACGGGCGGAGATCGCCGAGCGGGTATCGGAAGTCGCCGGGGTACTCGGCCTGAGCGCGCTGCTGCGCCGCAAGCCGTCCGCGCTGTCGGGCGGACAGCGGCAGCGCGTCGCCTTGGCGCGCGCCATGGTGCGCGACCCCGGCGCGTTCCTGATGGACGAACCGCTGTCGAACCTGGACGCGAAGCTGCGCAGCGCGACGCGGGCCGAACTGATCGGGCTGCATCAGCGGCTGGGCGCGACGTTCCTGTATGTGACCCACGACCAGGTCGAGGCGATGACCATGGCCGACCGGATCGCGCTGCTCAATGAGGGCCGGGTGGAGCAGGTGGGCACGCCGACCGAGCTCTACGACCATCCCCGGTCGACTTTCGTCGCCGGATTCCTCGGCGCACCGCCGATGAACCTGTTCCCCGCCGTCGTCACCGATCGGGAGGGTTCACTGCGCGTGGTGGCCGCTGGCATCGATACCGAATTGGCCATCGACGTCACGGATTTCGATGAGGACCTCGAGGTGGTCGCGGGCATCCGCCCGGAACAGCTGCGCCTGGATCCGACCGGCGCCGACATTCGCGGCCGGGTCACGATGGTGGAGAACCTCGGCAGCGAGGAACTGATCCACTTCAGCACCGGCGATCGCACCCTGTGCGCCCGAGCACCGCGGCCGGCGGGCGTCGCGGTCGACGACAGCATCGCGCTGCGGGTCGACCCGGCGCACATCCATCTCTTCCATGCCACCTCCGGGTTGCGCCTGACCTGGCAGGAGACGCCACAGGACGCCCGCATCGACAGCGCGGGCGAACCCGTCGCCGTCGCCTGAACCCGAACACCCCTACTCGATGAGGAGAACACCGTGAAACGCACCGCGCCCATTCTGGGCCTGGTGTTCGCAACCACCGTCGCGCTCAGCGCTTGCGGCGGACTCGGGAGCACCACCACCGACTCGAACGCCGACAGTGCGCAGATCCCGGCGCTTCAGCCGGACCAGCAGGTTTCCATCGTGTTCGAGTCCTACAACTACGGACTCGCCGGCGCCTGGACCGACACCTTCAACTCCTTGATCGCCGACTTCCGCACGAAGTTCCCGAACATCACGGTGACCGCGCAGAAGCCGCAAGGCAACAGCCCGAACCCGGCCACCGACACCATCTCCAGCATCCAGAATCAGATGGTCGCCGGCTCGCCGCCGGACGTCGCCCAGCTCGGCTTCAGCGACCTGGATTTCACCATTCACCAACTCGGCGCCAAGCCGCTGGACATCTTGGTCGGCAAACAGGACGTGCAGCGCAACTTCGACGGGGCGAAGCATCCCTTCGCGCCGAAGGCCCGCACGCTGACCGACTGGGACGGCCACACCTACGGGGTGCCGTTCGTGTTCTCCACGCCGGTGCTGTATTACAACGCCTCGCTGTTCGCCGAGGCGGGTCTGGATCCCGCGCACCCGCCGGCCACCTGGCAGCAGGTCGCCGAGACCGCGACGGCGATCGCCGGGAAGACCGGCAAGGGCGGGGTGTACATCGACTGCCTGACCAAGACCGCCAAGGACTGGTGCTTCCAGTCGATGGTGCGCTCCAACGGCGGCCGGGTGATCTCCGAGGACCGTACCGAGCTCACCTTCGCCGACGCTCCCGCGGTCGAGGTCGCGGCGATGAGCCAGCAATTGGTCAACTCCGGCGGCATGCCGAAGCTCAACCAGAAGCAGGGCTACGAGGCCTTCGCCCGCGGTGAGATCGGCATGATCTTGGAGACCAGCGCGATTCAGGGCACCTTCGTCACCGGCGCCAAGGACAAGTGGGATCTGCGCTCGGCGCCGATGCCGAGCTTCGCGGGCAAGCCGACCGTGCCGACGAATTCCGGCGCCTCGCTGCACATCCTGTCCGGCGATCCGGCCAAGCAGCGCGCCGCGTGGGAGCTGATCAAGTTCCTCACCAGCGAATCGGCCTACACCAAGATCTCGCAGGGCATCGGCTACCTGCCGCTGCGCACCGGGCTGATGGACGACCCGGACGGCTTGCAGGCCTGGTCGAAGCAAAATCCGCTGCTGGCGCCGAACGTCGCGCAGCTGGCGAACATGGAACCCTGGATCTCCATGCCCGGCACGAACTATCTGCAGATCCGCGACGGCATGATGGACGCGGTCGAGGCGATCGTTTTCCAGGGCAAGGATCCGCGGTCCACCCTCACCACCGCCCGCGACCAGGGCGCCGAACTCCTGCCCGCGTCATGAGCGAGGTGACGATCGTCCAGCTCACCGATACCCACATCCGGCCCGCCGGGGAATGGGTGCACGGCATGGTGGACACCTACGCCAACCTCACCTACGCGCTGCAGCAACTGCGCGCTTCGCGGCAGCGCATCGACGCGCTGGTGCTCTCGGGCGATCTGACCGACACCGGGTCGCCGGAGGCATACCAGCGGCTGCGCGGCGCGGTCGAACCGGTAGCCGAAGAACTCGGTGCGAAGACGGTGTACGTGATGGGCAATCACGACGAGCGCAACGCTTTCGCCACCGAACTGCTCGGAATCGATCCCGCCGCGGCCGATGGCGACACCACGCACGACCAAGTGGTCGACGTGGCGGGTCTGCGAGTGATCGCGCTGGACAGCACCACGCCGCGACGGCACGACGGACGGCTCGAGCAGCCGCAACTGGACTGGCTGGCCGAGCAACTGCGCGAACCCGCGCCGCGCGGCACGCTACTGGTGCTGCACCACCCACCGATCCCCTCGCCGGTCGCGGCCACCGAGTACCTGCGGCTGGAACGGCCCGAGCTGCTGGCCGAGGTGCTGGCCGATTCGGATGTGCGGCTGATCATCTGCGGGCACAACCATCTCACCGGCGCGGCGGCGCTGGCCGGCATCCCGGTCTGGATCGGCCCGGCGCTGGCCTACCGGATCGACACGATCGCACCGGCCGGACGTCATCGGGGGCTGATCGGATTCGGCTACAGCCGCATCGATCTGCTCGGCACGACGATGGTCGCCACCGCCATCGAGGCGACGCCCGCCGAGACCCTCTACGACCGGCCCGAGCAGGACGTGCTCGATCAACTCGCCGCGCTGGCCGCGGAGGCCGGGTAACTCGATGTTCGTCGTCGAACCCCCGCTCGCGACCGCGGAACAGACCGAACCGGTCACCTCGACGCATCGCCCCGCCCGGTTCCGCCGGGCGGGGCGGTTCGCCGTGCCGTACTTGTATCTGGCGCCCGCCCTGGTGCTGCTCGTCGTGTGGATCTACCGGCCGCTGGTCCAGGCGATCGAGCTGTCCACGTATTCGTGGAATCTACTGCCGACCTCTCCGATGAAGCCGGTGGACACCGGCAATTACGAACGGCTGCTCGATCTCCCGGCGTTCTGGAACTCGGTGGGCCGCACCGGGGTGTTGATCGCGGGCATGCTGCCGTTCACCGTGGTGCTTCCGCTGCTCATCGCGCTGGCCAGCCGACGGGTGCACGGCCGGGCGCGAACCGTCTACCACGCGTTCGTCTTCGTGCCTTTCCTCGTCGCGCCCGTCGCGGCGGCGGCGGTGTGGCGCTGGCTGCTGCACCCGGGTAGCGGCTTCGTCGATCAGGTCCTCGGCTCGGACCGCAACTGGGTCTACGACGTGGACACCGCGCACGGGGTGATCATCATGATCACCGGATGGCAGTTGCTCGGTTTCGCCGTACTGGTGATCTGGGCCGGGCTGGCGGGCATCAGCGGTGACTACGACGAGGCGGCCCGGGTGGACGGCGCGAGCGCCCGGCAGATCCGCCGGTGGATCACCCTGCCGCTGCTCTCACCGACGCTGCTGTTCCTGGTGCTGACCACGGTGTTGCTCAGCCCTACCCTGACTTTCCCGCTCATCGACTCGATGACGCAGGGCGGTCCGGCGCAGGCGACCACCAACATCTACTACCTGCTCTGGGACTACGCGTTCCACAGCTTCGACGCCGGGCTCAGCGCGGCCGCCGGGGTGCTGCTGTTCGCCGGGTTCGGGGTGATCGCCGGCATTCTGGTGTGGATCTCGGAAAAGGTTGCTATCCATGATGATTGACCGATTGCGCGGCGTGGGCAGCCATCTGCTGCTGGTCGTGACCGCCGTGCTGTGCGCGTTCCCGATCTACTGGCTGTTCGCCACGTCGCTGCGGCGGCCCGAGGACGTCACCTCGCTGTCGCCGATTCCGTGGCCGATCTCGTTCGCCAACTACGCCGACGCGGCCGACAAGGTCGACGTGGTGGGCCTGATCGGCAACACCTTTTTCGTCGCCGCGCTCTCGGCGGCCGGTCAGTTGCTGATCGCGCTGCTGGCCTCGTACGCGTTCGCGATGTACACCTTCGCGTTTCAGAAGCTGCTGTACCTGGCGTTCGTCGGCACCTGGCTGGTGCCGTTCCAGGTGACGATGCTGCCCAACTACGTCCTGCTGACCAAGCTCGGGCTGATCAATTCCCTGATCGGCGTCGTGCTGCCGACGCTGTGCTCGGCGCTGGCGGTGCTGCTGCTGCGCCAGCACATGGCGAGCTTCCCGAAGGAACTGGTGGCGGCGGCGAAAATCGACGGCCGGTCCTCCTGGTCCATCCTGTGGACCGTGGTCGTGCCGAATCTGCGCCCCGCGCTAGCGGCGTTGGGAATTCTGCTGTTCATCAACGCGTGGAACGAATACTTCTGGCCGGCGGTGGTGCTGCGCCGGTCGAATAGCGTGCTGCAACTGGGCCTGCGCAGTTTCATGGGCACCGAGGGCGACCAGTGGGGCCCGATGATGGCGGTGGCCAGCCTCGCCTGCCTCCCGGTGCTGCTGATGTACCTGCTGCTGCAACGTCACATCGTCAACGCGTTCGTGCGCTCGGGGTTGAAGTAGACCGCGGGCTTCGACGTCAGACGACCTCGAATACTCGGTAGGCGATGCCGCCCTCGACCGGATACCCCGACCCGACGCAGACGATGTCGTTTAGCCACAGATAATCGCGCGCGCCGGTTTCGAACACCGGTGTCGTACGGAAGTAGTAGCGCCCCGGATCGACGAGATGGCGCGTGGCCGGATCCCCGATCCGGTCGCGCACCTGCTCCGGTATGGTCCACCGGCCGCCGTAGGTCATCTGCACCAGGGCGTCGTCGTCGGTCCGCAAGGTGAGCCGGACATCGAGCATCATGCTCCCGTCCTGCCGGAACACCGCCCAGTCGCCGCCTCCCGGCACCACCACGCCGCGCAGCTTCGGCCCTTCGAACGACCCACCGGTGGCACCGAACAGCACCCGGCCGTTCCCGATGTGCAGCGGCGGCGCCAGATCCACCACAACGTCGAACAGCTGCCTGGTCTCGATCCCGGCGACATCCTCGACCCGTGCGTCCATGATCATCTCCCTCCGAACAACTTCTGTCGTACCGCGTCGGTGGATACGCCCGATTGGGCGCACAGCTCCGATAGATCGAAGTGGAAGTACTCCCCCGCGATCAGCCCGTCCGTGAACGCGAAGCGGAGGAACACCGGCAGCTCGGCCCGTCGGCCGTTCGGCTCCGCGCCGAATCGGTTACCGGTCAGGGTCATTCGCGCCGTTCCCCAGCAGACCAGCGTCTCCCCCTCGGCGGCGTGCCCGTCCAGCTCGACGTCATAGTCCGGAAAAGACGCGAAGAAAGCCCGCAGCGCGAACTCGTTCGCCTCCAACCCCCGCGCCACCGTCCCGAACGCCGGCGCTTCCAAGACCATCCCGCCGTGCATGAGCCGCAACGCCGCCGACACGTCCTGCCTGCTCTTCATCACCGCGAGCTCCGTCGCCAGGTCCATCATCCAGCCACTGTCCATGCAAACACTATACGGTCGACCGTATTTATTGTCTACGTGACAGCGGCCGGAGTCGAGCGCTCGACTCGCCCCGAAGACGACGAGGGCCCGGTCCGGACCGGGCCCTCGTGAG